>JANYBS010000124.1 GCA_025360715.1 Candidatus Eiseniibacteriota bacterium
GCATCCGTCTCGCGCAGCTTGGCGTTCTCGCGGACGATCGTGACGTTCTCGAGCATGATGCAGCTGGCGCGCGTGGTGACGCTGGGAGCGCTGGCCCGCGACGAGAGCCGCGGCTCGCACTTCAAGCCGGAGTTCCCGACGCGCAATGACGAGAAGTGGCTGAAGACGACGATCGCCGACCACACGCCGGACGGTCCCAGGTTCTCCTACGAGCCGGTGGATGTGTCTCTCTACGCGCCCGTCGCGCGCAAGTACGACTAGGAGGTGAGCGAGATGCCCCGTCAGACGATCGAGCTTCGCATCCGGCGACAGGACTCGCCCACCGCGCCGGGCCGCTGGGAGGAGTTCTCGCTCCCCTGGCAGCCCAACATGAACGTGATTTCGTGTCTCATGGAGATCCGCAAGAACCCGGTCACGAAACAGGGACAGAAGGTCAGGCCGGTGAACTGGGACTGCTCGTGCCTCGAGGAAGTCTGCGGCGCGTGCACGATGCAGGTGAACGGCAAGCCGCGGCAGTCCTGCACCGCGCTGGTGGACAACTATCCCGACGGTCCCATCACGCTTGAGCCGCTGACCAAGTTCCCTGTGGTCCGCGACCTGCAGGTGGACCGCAAGCCGATGTTCGAGGCGCTCAAGACGGTCAAGGCCTGGGTGCCCATCGACGGCACCTACGACCTCGGACCGGGACCCAAGATGTCGGCGGGCGAGGCCGAAGTGAACTACGCCTTCTCGCGCTGCATGACGTGCGGCTGCTGCATGGAGGTCTGCCCGCAGTACAACGACCGCTCGGAGTTCATGGGCCCCGCGCCGCTGGCGCAGGTGCGGCTGTTCAACGCGCATCCGACCGGTCGGATGAACGCGCACGAGCGCCTTGACGCGATCATGGGCGTCGGCGGGCTCGTGGACTGCGGCAACGCGCAGAACTGCGTCGAGGTCTGCCCCAAGGAGATCCCGCTCACCGAGGCGTTCGGCGAACTCGGCCGGCAGACCACGGTGTTCTGGCTCCAGAACCTGTTCCAGAAGTGACGGCGCGCGCGTGAGCGGGCCATTCTCGGATCGCGCCTCGGGATCCACCTCGGTGGGCGCCGGCTTCCTCGGCGCCCTCGAGCGTTGGGCAGCGCACGACCGCTCGCGCACGACGGCCGAGATGCGCAGTGCGCTCTTCGCGTGGCTGCGTGAAGCGCAGGCCGCGCAGCCCAGCATGGCGCTTGTGCATCAGTTCGCGGCGCGCGCGCTGTCGGTTGCCAACACGTCGATGGAGCGCGGCGATGGCCCCGCCGACCTGCGCGCGAACCTGGCGCAGAGCTGCGCCGCCGAGCGCGACGACTTGCGCGCGTCCATCACCGCCGCCGCACAGATCGCCGCCGCCACGGTGAGCGAACGCGACGGCTGGATCGCCACGCTCAGCATGAGCGGCTCGGTGCTGGCGGCGCTCCAAGCGCTCAAATCCGCAGGGCGCCGGCCGCGCGTGTTGATCGCCGAGAGCCGCCCCAAGCTCGAGGGCCGCGACATGGCGCAGGCGCTTGCCGCCGAGGGCATCCCCACCTGGGTCGTGGCGGACGCCGCGCTGGCCATGTTGCTGCAGAACGCGTCGGCCGTCTGGCTGGGCGCCGATGCGGTGACCGAACAGGGCGTGCTCAACAAGATCGGCTCGTACACGCTGGCGCTGGCCGCGCGTGAGCATGGCGTGCCGGTGCATGTGATCGCGACGCGCCGCAAGTTCATCCCCACCGCCACCGCCGCGCTGAGCATCGCCGAGATGCCCCCCGCCGAGATCTGGGAAGCGCCTCCAGAGGGCGTGCGCCCTCGCAATGTCTATTTCGAGATGACGCCCATGGCACTGCTGCGCGGCGTGGTGGTCGAAGACACCGTTCTGGGCGCGACCGAGGCCGCCCTCACGGCCGAGGACCGCGGGTTGCCTGACGAGTTGGCCGCCGCGTTGCCGCAGCTGGGATAGTCGAGTCAGCCCGTGATTTCCTTCTCGCGGAGCTCTTCCCCGCCGGTGATACGCTTGAGGCGAGCTCTCCCCCTGCGAGGATCACCCATGCGGTGTGCAGCCTTACTCATCTTGCTCATGCTCATCGTGCCCGCTCCGGCTCACGCGCAGTTGCCCGCGCCCGGCGTGGCGCATGAAGGCGTGGTCCCACCGCCCGATGATGCGCTGCCAGCGCTCACGCGCGCGAGCATCGCCGCTGCGTCGCGCACGCGGCCCGGCGCTGCGACGCGCACGGACTATGTGCCGCTCGCCTGGCCGATCGGCCGCGCGCTCGATGATCATCTGGATGTGGTGAACTACGTCGACCACGATCCCACGGCTGGTGTCCTCGATTATTCGGGCGGCACGTGGAGCTACGATGCGCACAGCGGCACCGACATCGCGCTCACGGACTTTCGCCTCATGGATCGCGGCACCACGGTGCGCGCCGCGGCGCCGGGCGTGGTCACCTACATGTCCGACACCAGCGTGGTCGACCGCTCCTGCACCTTCGATTGGCCCGATGGCGGCAACTGGATCTGGATCCAGGCGGCCGACGGCACGTTTCACGAGTACTACCATCTGCGCCGCAGCTCGGTGGCGGTCAAGCTCGGCGATGCCGTGACGACCGGTCAGTTCCTTGGCATGATCGGCAGTTCGGGTTACACCACGATCCCACACCTGCATTTTGAAGCCGGGGCCTACGACGGTCCCGGCGCCGCGTACCAACCGCGCGATCCGTTCCATGGCAGCAACAACGCACTCGCCAGCCTGTGGGCCGCGCCGCAGCCCGCCTACGCCGGCGCTGCGCCGATTCACATGCTCGACATGGGCGTGTACGCGGAATCGCAAGTGGGCGGCAATCTGGGCTACATCCAGTACTGCGACATCCTCTCGCCTCTGCCGAAGCCCGTCACGTTCGGCACGAGCGAGAACTACATCGGCATGTGGTTCCATTTCCAGACGCGCGCGGCCGACACGATGACCGTCACCCTGCGGCGTCCGGATGGTTCCGTGTACGGCTCGTTCGACTCTGTGGCCTCGCAGCAAGACCCCGTCGGGTGGTTCTGGGCCTACTACTACTTCGGTGGTCAGGGCCCCGGTTCGTATGGCCTGTGGCGTGTGCAGACCACGCGCCACGGTGTGCTGCTCGGCGAGCACACGTTCACCGTAGCCGCGACCACCACATTCGCACCGCGGTTCTGGCCGCGCGCCGGGCGCTCGTTCCGCCTGAGAGCCGCGACGCAGCGCGACACGCTGCGCCGCTACTTCCAGTCGCCGGCAGTCACGTACGCGCTGGTGGGCGCGCCCGCGAACGTGACGCTGGGCGACTCCGTGCTCACCGTCGGGCCGCCGGCACAGACCACGCGCTCGCGTTACTTCACGGTGGTGATGACCGACGCTCAGGCCCGCAAGGACACGGCGTACTACCATCTGGTGGACCTCACCAAGGTGCCCGACCCGGCCGCCTCGGTCGCGCCGCTGGTGCTCACGACGCTGCGCATGGCGGCGTCGCCGCAGCCTTTCCACGACCGCGTGGCGCTCGCCTTCTCGCTGCCCGCAGCCGGGGACGCCACGATCACGATCCACGATCTTGCCGGCCGCCGTGTGCGCACGTTGGTTCACGGGCCCCAGCTCGCGGGCGCGCAGGTGGCGCCGTGGGACGGCCGCGATGAGCGCGGCCGCAGCGTGGGCGCCGGCGTGTACTACGCGCGCCTGGTCACCGGCAGCGGCAGCGCGCGCACGACGTTGGTGCGGTTCTAGCCCGGAGTATTCATGAACCGTGAGCCGAGGATGCGAGCGGTGGGCGGCTGCTGCGTTGCACGACCGGGGCGCAGGCCACGGGCTCATGAATAGTCCGGGCTTGTACCGCCACGGCGGCGACATTCGCTATGTGCGAGCCATAGTGACACTGTGCACCCATGCGAGTGCTCGTCACAGGTGCCAGTGGATATATCGGAGGACGGCTCGTGCCGCGATTGCTCGCGGACGGCCACTTTGTTCGGTGCATGGCGCGCGATCCCGCGCGGCTCACTGGCCGACCGTGGCCCGGAGCCGAGATCGTCGCCGGTGATGCGCTGGATCCTGCATCGCTCGACGCAGCGCTCGCGGGAATCGACGCTGCCTACTACCTGATCCACTCCCTCGCCGCCGGCGAGCTGGGATTCGAGGAGCGTGATCGCACCGCAGCCCGGTGCTTTGGCGCCGCCGCCGTGCGTGCCGGGGTGAAACAGGTGATCTATCTCGGCGGCCTCGGCGAGACGAAGCCGGAGCTCTCGCGTCACCTGAGCAGCCGTCACGAGACCGGCGAGGCTTTACGGGAGACCGGTGCCTCGGTGACCGAATTCCGCGCCGCCGTGATCGTCGGCTCCGGCAGCCTGTCGTTCGAGATGATCCGCTACCTCACCGAGCGCGTGCCCATCATGGTCACGCCAAGATGGGTGAGCACACGCTGTCAGCCGATCGCGATACGCGATGTCCTCGCCTACCTCATCGCGGCGCTCGGCAAGGCTGAAGCCCTGGGACGCGTCTTCGAGATCGGCGGTCCGGATGTGATCACCTACGGCGACATGATGCTCGGCTATGCCGGTATCCGCGGCCTGAAGCGTTGGCTCGTGCCGGTCCCGGTCCTGACCCCGCGGCTCTCCTCGTACTGGGTGGACCTCGTGACACCCATCCCAAAGGCATATGCGCGCACGCTGGTCGAAGGGCTGCGCAGCGAGGTCGTGGTCACCGACGATTCGTCCTCGCGTGTTTTCGGCATCACCGCCACGCCCTACCTGCAAGCCGTGCGCCTCGCACTCGACCGTGTCGAGCGCGGTGAGGTCGAGACCAACTGGGCAGGCTCGTTCCCGGCCAGCCCGAGAGACGGCAGCGTCTCGCTCGAAGAGCGCGAAGGCCGTGTCTTCGAGCGCCGCACGCTGCGGGTGCCGGCCGAAGCCGCGCAGGTCTTCGCAGTATTCACCGGCATCGGCGGAAAGCGCGGCTGGTTCCACGCCGACCTCCTGTGGCGGCTGCGCGGGGCACTCGACCGGCTTGTCGGCGGCGTCGGCATGCGGCGTGGCCGCCGCCATCCCGATGAGCTGCGCCCGGGCGACGCACTGGACTTCTGGCGCGTCGAGTCCATCGAGCCGGCGCGCAGCCTGCGCCTTCGCGCCGAGATGAAGGTCCCCGGCCGAGCATGGCTCGTCTTCGAGGTGATCCCCGAAAGCGATGGCTTCTCGCAGCTCATGCAGACGGCCGTGTTCGAGCCGCTGGGACTCTGGGGCGTGATGTACTGGTACGCGCTCTATCCCGTGCACCAGATCGTGTTCTCAGGCATGATCGCCGCGATCGCCCTGCGCGCCGTCGAGCGCAGCCGGAGCCGCGCTGCCTGAGCTACCGCGCAGTCGCCAGCTCGCCCTGCAGGAACCGCCCGGTATGCGAGCGCGAGATGGCGGCGATCGCCTCGGGAGTCCCTTCGCCCAGCAGTTCGCCGCCGCCCTTGCCGCCGTCGGGCCCTAGATCCACGAGCCAGTCGCAACAGCGGATCACGTCGAGATTGTGCTCCACCAGCACGACCGTGTCGCCGCGCTGTGTGAGGTCGTCGAGCACTTCGAGCAGTCTTTGAATGTCGGCCCAGTGCAGGCCGACCGTGGGCTCGTCGAGCAGATAAAGAGTCGCGCCGCCGCCCTTCACTGCCAGCTCGCGCGCGACCTTGAGCCGCTGCGCCTCACCGCCCGAGAGCTGGTTGGCCGGCTGCCCCAGGCGCAGGTAGCCCAGGCCCACACGCTTGAGCAGGTGCAGCGTGCGCGTGAAACGCGGCTCGGTGGCGAAGTGGTCGAAGGCTTCGTCCACACTCATGTCGAGCGCCTCTTTGATGTTCTTGCCGCGGTACCGCACCTCGAGGACATCGCGCTTGAAGCGGTCGCCGCCGCAGACTTCACACGGCACCATGAGGTCGGCCAGGAAGTACATCTCCACCTGCACCCAGCCGGCGCCTTCGCACGTGTCGCAGCGGCCGCCCTCGGTGTTGAACGAGAACATGCCGTCCTTCCAGCCGTGCGCGAGCGCCGCCGGCTGGCGCGCGTAGAGCGACCGCAGCGGGCCGTAGCCGTCCATGTACGTGACCGGGCAGGAGCGCGGCGTGCGGCCGATCGGCGATTGGTCGACAAGCACCACGCGCTCGAGTTGCTCGAGGCCTTCCACCTTGTCGTGCGTGCCGATGGGATCGTCTTCGAGACCCTCGAACTTCTTGAGCGCCGCGCGATACAGGATGTCTTCCACGAGGCTGCTCTTGCCCGAGCCGGACACACCGGTCACCGCCGTGAGCCGTCCGATCGGGAATCGCGCGGTCACGTCCTTCAAGTTGTGCTCGCGCGCGCCGCGCACGGTGATGAACTTCTTTGGCTCACTGTTCATGCGCGCGCGATGCACTCGCCGCGCGCCAGTGAGCCACTTCGCGGTCTCGGAGCCGGCCGCGATGGTGGCTTCGCTCGCAGGCCCCGCGTACAGCAACTGCCCACCCAGCTCGCCCGCGCCAGGGCCCAGATCGATCAGGTGTTGTGCCGCGCGGATCACCAGCGGCTCGTGTTCCACGACCACGAGCGTGTTCCCGCGCGAGGCGAGTTCGTCGAGGATGCCGATCAGCCGCTCGGTGTCGCGCGGATGTAAGCCCACCGTGGGCTCATCGAGCACGTACAACGTATCGGCGAGGTTCGCGCCCAGCGCGTTGGCCAGCTCGATGCGCTGCGCCTCGCCGCCGCTGAGTGTGCGCGTGAGACGGTCGAGGGTGAGGTAGCCCAGGTCCACGCGCAACAGAAACCGCAGCCGCGCCTCGAGTTCCACGAGCGCCGGCCCCGCGACGACGCGCTGATTCGCATCGAACGACAGTTCGTGCAGGAATACCGCCGCGTCATCCACGCTGAGCGCGGTGAGCTCGGCGATGTTCTTGCCGCCCAAGCGCACGTTCAGGGTTTCCGCGCGTAAACGCGCTCCATGGCAAGCGCCGCAGCGCTCGGGCTTCTGGTAGCGCTTCACGATGAAGCGGTTGCCGGCCTTGTAGCTCTTCTCCTGCAGCTTGCGCAGGAACGGGAGCACGCCGCGGAAGCTCTTGTCGCCCTCCAGCAGGAGCTTGCGATGCGGCGCGGAGAGCTTGCTCCAGGGCGCGTCGAGGTCGATGCCTTCGTCGGCGGCGAGCTTCTGCAGCTTGGGCCACGTGACCGTTCGCCACGATTTGGCCCACGGGTCGAGCGCGCCGTCTCGCAGGCTGCGCTTCTTGTCGGGCACGATCAGGTCCTCGGAGAACGTGAGCACGTCGCCGAAGCCCTTGCACTCGGTGCACACGCCGAGCGGACTGTTGAACGAGAACAGTGCCGGCTCGGGGCGGATCGCCGGCGTGCCGCAGTTCGAGCACTCCCACCTTGCGCTGCAAAGCAGCATGCTGCTGTCCCCGCGCACCATCTGCAGGCGCTCTTCGCCGCGGCGGAACGCCTGCTCGCACGCCTCGACCAAGCGCTCGCGTTCATCGGCGCGCCACTTGAAGCGGTCGACCACCACGAGTACGACCTTGGCGCCGCGCTCCAGCTTGGGCGCAGGATCGAGCGCGGCCACCTCGCCGCCGATCCACGCGCGCGTGTAGCCGGCCTTGAGCAGGTGCCCGGCCATCTCGTCCCACGCGATACGCGGCGAGAGCGCCACCGGCGCGAGCACGTGCAGGAGTTCGCCGTCCGGCCAGCTCTCGGCATCCTTGGCGATGCTGCGAGCCGAGTCCGCGCGCACGACCTGACCGCACTTGGCGCAATGCACGGTGCCCAGGCGCGCGAACATGAGCCGCAGGTAGTCGTGGATCTCGGTCGAGGTGCCCACCGTACTGCGCGCACTGCGCGCGGGCGCCAGCTGCTGGATCGCGACGGCGGGTGTGAGTCCCGTGATGCTGTCCACATCTGGACGCGGCAGGCGGTCGAGGAACTGCTTCGCGTACGTGCTCACGCTCTCGACGTAGCGGCGCTGGCCCTCGGCGTAGAGCGTGTCGAACGCAAGCGAAGACTTGCCGGAGCCGGAGACGCCGGTGATGACCGTGAGCTGGCCGCGCGGAAGATCAAGGTCGAGGTTGCGCAGGTTGTGCTGGCGGGCGCCGCGGATGCGGATGGCGTCTGGGGCTTCGGGTCTGGAGGTCACGGGCTCGGTTCGGATGAAGGTCGCGGATCGGCCGGCGGGACGCCGGAGCCGGTTGGATGCGCGACCCACCTCGCAGACTCGCGAGGGTGCGCGACCAGCATACGGAGCATACACGCACACGCGAGCTTCGGCGGCGGCATGCGCGCCAGGATCACGCGCACAAAAAAAAGACGAGGGGCGGTCGGCGTATTCGCCAACGCGCCCCTCAGGACGTGCCAGGTCCAGAATTCTGGTTACTTCTTCTTCTTCGCGGCCTTCTTCTTGGTGGCCTTCTTCTTCGCAGCCTTCTTCTTGGCAGCCATGTGAAATCACCTCCTCGAGAGTTTTACTTGATTCGATGATGGCCTTACTGCCTGTGAACCCGTGGTGCGGAGAACCCGAAGGCAGCTTCGCACCTCGATGGCTATATAGAGCAGCTTCCGTGCCACATGCCTTTTGGAAACTTCAATAACCACTCTATCGTCTTGCAGGACATTGAATTAACTAAAATCAGCGGGCCCCGGTGGGGCCCGCTGAGTCGCTTTCTGGATCTTGCTCGGTCGCTGTAAGTGTCAATAATCTAGCATTTTACACGTTCCGAGATGTGCATCTTGTTTATTCACAGCATGTTGGCTTGCACTGTCCATTTCGTGGTGGGTGTCAAGATACTTGACGAGACGAGCCTTCTTCGATGCGAAGACGCCGGATCTTCTCGATGAGTCCCTGACGCGAGATGCCGAGGATGCGCGCTGCGCGAGACTTGTTCCCGCTCGTGCGCTTGAGCACTTCGCTGATGTGTTCGGCTTCGATCTGCGCAAGCGTCGGAAGCCCAAGCACATCGCGCACCGCGGTCGCAACCGCGCCACCGGGTGTCGAACGCTGTCCGAGCATCTCGGCCGGCAGTTGATCCGCGTCGATGCGCTCGCCTTCTTCGAGCAGCACCACGCGCTCGATCAGGTTGCGCAGCTCGCGCACATTGCCGGGCCACGGGTACTCCAGGAGCACCTTCTGCGCATCGGGCGCGATGTCCGTGAAGTCCTTGGAGAACTTGCGCGCGAACTCCTTCATGAAATGCCGCGCGAGCAGCAGGATGTCATCGCCGCGAAGCCGCAGGGACGGCAGGTCGATCGCCACCACCTTGAGGCGGAAGTAGAGATCGTTGCGGAAGCGGCCCGCGCGCACCTCCTCTTCCACGTTCTTGTTGGTGGCCGCCACGATCCGGATGTCGACCGAGATGTCCTGGGCGCCGCCCACACGCTTGAAGTTGCGGTGATCGATGAAGCGCAACAGCTTGGCCTGTGTGGGCAACGGCATGTCGGCGACTTCGTCCAGGAAGAGCGTGCCGCCGTCGCACAGCTCGACCAGGCCCTTCTTGAGGTCGCCGGCGTCTGTGTAGGCGCCCTTTTCATGGCCGAACAGTTCGTTCTCGAGCAGCGCTTCCTGGAACGACGAGCAGTTCACTTCCATGAGCGGTGCCTGCGCGCGCTCGCTGCGGTAGTGGATGGCGCGTGCGACGAGTTCCTTGCCCGTGCCGCTCTCGCCGGTGATGAGCACGCTCGTGGCCTTGCTGGGCACGATCTTCTCGATGAGCGAGCGCACCTCGACCATCGGCATGGACTGGCCGATGATCTCCTCGCCCGAGTAGTGCTGCCAGGCGCGGCGGCGGTAGAGGTCGAGCTCGGTCGCCTGCCGGAAGTGCCGCGCTGCGGCCTCGACGGCGAGCGCGATATCCTCGAGTTCGTAAGGCTTGCGCACGAAGTCGCAGGCACCGTGCTTCATGGCCTCGACGGCTGTGGCCACGTCGCCGAACGCCGTGATGATGATCACCTGTAGCAAAGGATCGAGCTGGCGGGCGCGCTTGAGCACCGACAGGCCGTCTGTATCGGGCAGGCGCATGTCGAGGATCACGACCTGCGGGCGCACCGAGGCGATCTTCTCCAATCCTTCGGCCCCGGTGCTTGCCGTGTCGACCGTGAAGTTGCGCGCACGGAGCACCTTGCCGAGCGACTTGCGGATCAGCAGCTCGTCGTCAACGACGAGTACGGAGGTCTTCATGGCGTCACTCCTCCGAACGGCCGGCGGGCTCCGCCGGCTCGGACAGCATGGGTAGCGAGGCACGCAGGGTCGCGCCACCGCCGGGATTGTTCTTGGCGGTGATCACACCGCCGGCGTCGCGAACGATCTGCACCGAGATCGGCAGGCCCAGGCCCGTGCCCATGGAGCGCGTCGTGAAGAAGGGATCGAAGATCTTCTCCATGAGGTCTTTGGGAATACCCACTCCGGTGTCGCGGATCGAGACGTCCACCAATGAGCGGCGCGTGCGGTAGCGGCGCACGCCGGTGGCGATGGTCAGCTCGCCGCCTTGCGGCATCGCCTGCACCGCGTTCAGGCAGAGGTTGAGGAAGACCTGTTGCATGAGGTCGGGATCGGCCTCGACGAGCGGCAGGTCCAATGCGAAGTCGCGTTGCACGACCACTTGCGCATCGCCCAGCTGGACTTCGAGCAGGTCGAGCGTGCGCTCGAGCACCTGGTGCAGGTCACAGGGCCGCGAGCGCGCTTGCGGCGGGCGCGCGAAGAGCAGCAGCCCCGTGATGATCTGCTCGATGCGGTCGAGTTCCTTGATGACATCGTCCAGATCCTCGCGGCGCGGGTCGCGCGCCTTGAACTTGCTGGCCACGAACTGGACCGTGGTGCGGATGCCGGTGAGCGGATTGCGGATCTCATGCGCCACGTAGGCGGAGAGCTCGCCCAGCGACACGAGCCGGTCGATCTTCTTCTGGAACTCGCCATCCTCGGTCTCGGAGATCGCATCGGCCAGCACCACCGAGCCGATGGGATCGCCGTCCTCGCTGCGCATGGGCAACGCTTCGGCGCGCAACGTGAGGTCGCGGCCCTCGGTCTCGATACGGAAGTCGCGCGAATCCGGCGTGGCGCCCTTGAGCCAGCGCGCATCGGCGCCCGGGAACACGCGATTGCCCGGCATGCCGAGCAACGCGCCGGGCTCGACACTGAGCAGCTCCTCGATGCGCCGGTTCGCGTACGTGACCTTGCGCTCGCGATCGAACGCGACCACGCCCTGTTCGAGCGTGTCGAGCACCAGCGCGGGCAATGGCGCCTCGCGCGGCGGGGTCTCGGTGTCGGCAGGACGGGGCAGGACTTCGGTACGCACGGCGGCTGTCCTTTGCGGCGCCGGGTGTCGGGGGGCGGCTCGCGGCCCGGAGCGGGCCATGCGGCCATCGCCGATCCTTCGGCGGTGCGGATGCTGCATGACGACAGTTAGCACAGTGGTGCGCGGCGCCGCAATGGCCGAGCGCGCGTCGGAGCGCGAGGGTTGGAGCCTTTCACCGGGGTCCGGCACAGGGGTCCGGCGCCCGGTTGTCGCCGGGCGCCCCGGACTTGTATACTTTTCGGTCTCATTCCTGTCGTCCCACTCTCCCGTCTCTCAGGGTCCGTCACGGAGTCCCGAATGCTCGATTCCCTGCGCTCCGGCAAGAAGCGCGTCAAGGCCATCTGGTGGGTCCTCGCCATCCTCACCATCTTCACCTTCCTGATCGGCTTCAACTTCTTCCCCGGCTTGGGCCGCGATAGCACGATGAACACCCGCATGACGGGCGGCATCGGCACGGTCGGTGGCGACAAGGTCACGCCGCAGCAGTACGCCGCGGCGCTCGAGGAGTCGCGCGCGAGCTTCCGGCAGCGCTTCAACTCGGACCCGGTCGACCGTGACGCCAAGCAGGTCGAGCAGCAGGCATGGCGCCAGCTCGTGAACCAGCGCCTCATGGCGAAGGTCGCGAAGTCCGCCGGACTCAAGGCCACCGACAACGAAGTCATCGTCGGCATGTCGACCAACCCGCCCGCCGCCATCTTCACGGCGCAGGCGTTCCAGACGAACGGCAAGTTCGATCCGGCGAAGTACCAGCAGGCGATGCGTAACCCGAACATCGACTGGTCGCCGTTCGAGTCCGAGATGCGCGAGCAGCTCCCGGTGCGCAAGCTGCAGGAGCGCCTCATGGCGTCGCTCAAGCTCTCCGACGCCGAGCTGCGCGAGACCTTCCATGATCGCTACGACCGCCTGACCGCCACGGTCGTGCAGGTACCGCCGGCCGACACGGGCACAAGCGCGGGCAGCGATGCCGACCTGCAGAAGGTCTACGACCGCTACAAGGCGCGCATGTCGACTGGCGCCAAGACGCAACTC
Source organism: Candidatus Eiseniibacteriota bacterium (assembly GCA_025360715.1). Classification (GTDB taxonomy): domain Bacteria; phylum Eisenbacteria; class RBG-16-71-46; order RBG-16-71-46; family RBG-16-71-46; genus CAIXRL01. The sequence continues at coordinate 12,312 of JANYBS010000124.1, forward strand.
GAAGTGCTCGCGGTGCCGGTCGTCTACGCGCCCGACGAGGTGAAGACGGCCATGGACCTGGCGCAGAGCCTGTTTCAGCGTGCCACGAAGGGCGAGGACTTCGCCACGCTCGCGCGCGACTACTCCGAGGGCCCGAACGCCCAGCACGGTGGCGTACTCGACCGCTTCATGAACCCCATGGAGCTCGGGCCGGTCGGCGCCAGCATCATGGCGCACAAGCCCGGCGAGATCGTTGCCCCCTATCGTGAGAACGGCAGCATCGCGCTCTTCAAGATCCTCGACCCCGCGGTGGATTCGCTCGCGCGCGGCGGCCAGCCGGGTCAGGTGAAGCTGGCGCAGATCATGATCAAGGTGCGGCCGAGCACGGACGGCATGCGCGACCAGTACCAGGCGGCGCTCAAGCTGCAGAAGCGCGCAAAGGACGTGGGCCTCGCCAAGGCCGCGACCGAGAAGGGCTTGACCACGCAGAAGACGCCGTTCTTCGACCTGAACAACGTCCCGCCGGCGCTCTATTCCACGCCCGAGGCCGCCGATTGGGGCATCTCGAGCAAGAAGGGCGACGTGAGCCCGGTATTCCAGGGGCCGGAAGAGTTCGTGATCGCCACGGTCGCCACCCAGCACTTGGCCGGCCCGCCGACGCGCGAAGAAGTGGCGGACCAGCTCAAGCAGATGGCCGACATCGAGCACCGCGTCGACCGCTCCAAGACGCGCGCCGACCAGATCTCGGCCGCGATCAAGGCCGGCGCCAAGCTCGAGGACGCGGCCAAGGCCGCGGGCCTCACGCCCTTCAGTGCGAGCCTCACACGCCAGCAGCCGGACCCGCGTGTGTTCGCGGCCACGGAACTGCAGGGCGCGCTGTGGAACGCCAAGCCGGGTCAGGTCGTGGGGCCGATCCGCGCGCCGGGCGCGTGGTACTTCGGCCGCGTGGAGTCGGTGGCGGCCGCTCCCGACACCATGTTCAACGACCAGCTCAAGGGCCAGCTGACCACGGATATCCTCACCCGCCGTCAGCGCACGTTCTTCGAGGGCTACCTGACCAAGCTGCGCGATGAGTCGAAGATCGTTGATGCGCGCGGCGCCGGACAGGGCCAGTAGTCACGGGCGCACGACGCAACGAAAGACGCCGCGGACTCGCAGGAGTCCGCGGCGTTTCGTTTTCGTGCGGCTGTGCTGTGGGGCGTGTCGCGGCAACGGGCCGCGCCGGCCTGTACTTCAGTTCAGCGGCTGGTTCGTCGTCGAGGTCGTGGGCGCCGGCGCGCTCTTGGCCGGCTCGTCGCGAGTGATCTCGTCGTTGATCTCGCGCTGCGCCTTCTTGAACTCCTTCATCGCCTCGCCCACACCGCGCGCCATCTTGGGCAGTTGCGAGGGTCCGAAGAGCAGCAGGAAGATCCCGAACAGCAGCAACATCTCTCCACCACCGAAATTGAACACTTGAGATCCTCCGTTTGGAATCGCCTTTGCTTCAGGGCTCCAGCTGAAGATGGCTGCGGTCGCTCCCGATGAGGACCGTGACGTCGGCCAGCTCCGAGTCCCAAGCCTGTTGGATCAGCGGCGGCCCGCCCAGATAATGCGCTACTTCGCGCGCGTTGGAAAGCTCGCTCCGGCGGGCCACGACCATGGACGCGAAGTAGTCTGACCGGTCCGCGTTACGCACCTCCACCACCTGATAACCGCCCTCGCGCAGGTACGACGCCACCCGTGAGGCGATACCAGACTCTCCCGAGCCGTTCAGTACCTGCACGCGGACCGTCTTGGCGGCGCTGGCATGGGTCGGACGCCCGCCGGAGGCGAGCTGGGACCACGCCCAGGACGCCAGCAGGGCCACGACCAGCACCCCCATCGCCCAGATGGCCCAGGTCGTGGCCGACACGGCCCCGGAGGACTTACGTGCCACGGTGCGGGTCTCTGGGCTTGGCAGCGGCCTTGCGGGTCGGCGCCGCCGGCTTGGCAGCGGGCAGCGCGGCGATCGCCTTGCGCAGGCGCGACCACGTGCGCGTCAAGGATTCCGGCAGCACGCGCGTCCCGGCCACCGTGGGCATGAAGTTCGTGTCGCCATTCCAGCGCGGCACCAGGTGTAAATGCAGGTGCCCGGGAAATCCGGCGCCCGCGACCTTGCCTACATTGAGGCCGTAGTTCACGCCATGCGGCGCGTATTCCGCCGCAAGCGCGCACTCGGCCAGCGCGGTGAGCGCCAGCACCTGGGCGCCTTCGGCGGCATCGAGCTCGTGGAACTGCGCCGCGTGCCGCCGGATCGCCACCATGAGATGCGCAGGATTGTACGGGTAGCGATTGAGCATGAGCAGCGCATGCGGCGTGCGCGCCAGCACGAGGTCGCGCGCATCGGCGCGGGCGCCGCTGGTGGCGGCCACGCGGCAGAACAAGCAGCCCGTGGGCGCATCGGCGCGGCGGATGTACTCCATGCGCCACGGCGCCCACAATCGGTCGAGGCCCGCGCGACTCGCGGAAGGCTTCGAGTCCACGGCGCCGGCCCGCTTCACCGCCCGCTTGGCAGCCATGTCAGCGGCCTTCCCGCATCGCGTGCCAAGCCGCCTCGGCCTCGGCGAGCTGGTCGACCGTGTTGATGCCGAGCAGTTCGCGATGGTCGTTCGCGCAGACGACCGCGGCCTTCTTGCCCAGCGACTGCAGCAAGGCGACGGTGTCGGTCAGGTAGTACTCGCCCTGCGAGTTGTCGGCCGTCAGGCGCGAAAGCACCGTCGTGAGCGCCGTGTAGTCGAACGCGTAGATGCCCGAGTTGACCTCATCGATCGCGCGCTGCTCGCTCGTGGCGTCTTTCTCCTCGACGATGCGCTCGATGCCGTGTTCTTCGGCTCGCCCCCCACTCGAGCGGATGATGCGGCCATAGCCCTTGGGATCGGGCAGGCGCATGCTCAGCACCGTCACGGCCGCGCCCGAGGCCTTGTGGGTCTGCAGCAGCGCGTGCAGCGTGCCTGCGGTGAGCAGCGGCGTGTCGCCGCAGACCACCAGCAGGACGCCGTTGAAATCGCCCAGAGCCGGCGCCGCCATCTGGCAGGCGTGACCGGTGCCGCGCTGCTCGGCCTGCACCGCCCATTCGAGACCCTCCTGCCCCGCGAACGCCGCGATCACCTTTTCGCGCTGATGCCCGATCACCACGACCTTGCGGCCCACGCCCAACTCATCGAGCGCGCCGATCACATGCGCGAGCAGCGGCCGGCCGGCCATGGGGTGCAGCACCTTGGGCAGGTCGCTGTTCATGCGCTTGCCCATGCCGGCGGCCAGCACGAGCGCCGCGGTGTCTTCATGATGAAACTGTGTCATCGCCCTCTCCATTCAAGATTATCGATCAACCGCGCCGGACCCACGCGCGCCGCCACCACGATCAGGGCGTGCGCGCCCACGCGGCGCAGCGGTGCAAGCGTGACCGGATCGACGACGTGGATGCTGTCCTCGCGCACCAAGGGAAAATGTCTCCAGACGCCGCGCACCGCCGCGATGAGCTTGGCCGCCCCGCGCTCGCCGTAGCGCAGCTTCGCGCGCGCCACCGCCAGGCCCTGCGAAAGCGCCACGGCCTGCGCGCGCTCATCCGCCGCCAGGTAGGCATTGCGGCTGCTCATGGCCAAGCCATCGGCTTCGCGCACGGTGGCGCCCCGGCGCACGCGCACGGGCATGAGCAGATCGGCGCACATGCGCTCGAGGATGATCGCCTGTTGCGCGTCCTTCTGGCCCAGCCATAGCACGTCGGGTTGCACGGCGTGCAACAGGCGCGTGACCACCGTCGTGACGCCGACGAAGTGCCCGGGCCGCGAGGCGCCCTCGAGTACGCCGGAGAGTCCTTCGACCACCACGCGCGTACGATCGCCAGTCGGGTACACATCGGCCACGTGCGGCTCCCAGAGCAGATCGACACCGGCGCGCGCGAACGCGGCGCGGTCGCGCGCGATCGGTCTCGGATAGCGCGAATGGTCTTCGCGCGGACCGAATTGCAGTGGGTTCACGAAGATGCTCGCGACCACGCGGTCCGCCGACTTGCGCGCGCGCGTGACCAGACTCAGGTGGCCGTCGTGGATCGCGCCCATCGTGGGCACGAACGCCACCGACTCGCCACGGGCGCGAAAGGCCGCGACCGCCGTGCGCAGCGCGGCGACCGTGCGGACGCGGCGCATGCTCAAGCGCGCGTCCTCAATACGACTCCGCCTCGCCCGGGAACCGCTTCGCCTTGACGTCGGCGACGTAGGCCGCGAAGCCCTCGCGCATGCCCGTGCCCAGGTCGGCGTAGCGGCGCACGAACTTGGCCGTCTTGCCCAAGTAGAGCCCCATCATGTCGTGCGTCACGAGCACCTGGCCATCGCAGTCCACGCCGGCGCCGATGCCGATCGTGGGGATCGCCAGTTCGCGCGAGACGATGCCGCCCAGCTTCGCCGGGATGCCCTCGAGCACGAGCGCGAAGCAGCCCGCCGCCTCGAGCGCCTTGGCCTCGCGGATCAAGCGCTCCTGATCGGCCTCCCCGCGTGCCTGCACCTTATAGCCGCCGAACGCCAGGACACTCTGCGGGGTAAGCCCAAGGTGCCCGCAGACCGGGATGCCCGCGGCCACGATGCCGCGCACCGCATCGACGACGCGCTCGCCGCCTTCCAATTTGATGGCGTCGGCCGCAGCCTCCTGCACGAACCGGCCGGCATTCAAGATGGCCTGCTCGACGCTCGCCTGATAGCTCATGAACGGCATGTCGGCGATCACCAGCGCGCTGGTCTTGGCGCGCGTGACCGCCTTCACGTGGTGCAGCATGTCGGCCATGGTCACCGGCAGCGTGCTCTCGTACCCGAGCATGACGGTGCCGACGCTGTCGCCAACGAGCAGCATCTCGACGCCCGCTTCATCGGCGATGCGCGCAGTCGGAAAGTCGTAGGCCGTCACGACCGTGATCTTCTCACCGCGGCGCTTCATGTCGACGATCGCCGGCGCCGTGCGCTTCGCGCGCGCCTTGTGGCCCGTTCCCACGGCGGGTTCCTGGCTCATGACGTCCGTCCTTTTTCGATCGGCGTGTAGTACGTCGTGCCCTGACGGTGCGAGAGGATGCGGGTCATCAGGTCCTCGAAGTCTTCGGGCTGCTGCACGAAATCGATCGCGCTGGTGTTGACGACAAGCAGCGGCGTCTCGTTGTAATGGAAGAAATAGTGATTGTACGCGTCCGCGAGCCGGCGGATGTAGTCCTTGTCCATGTCCTTCTCGAACGCCCGGTTGCGCTTGGCGATGCGCTCCATGAGCACTTCGGGGTGCGCTTGGAGGAACACGACGATATCCGGCTTGACCACATCCAGTTCCAGCCAGCCCACCAGGCGCTCATACAGCGCCAGTTCGCGATCGGCCAGATTGAGGCTCGCGAAGATGCGGTCCTTCTGGAACAGGTAGTCGGCGATCATCTTCTCGGAGAACAGATCGGTCTGCTTGAGCCCGCGCTGCTGCTGGTAGCGGCTGAACAGGAAGTGCATCTGGGTTTGGAACGCGAACCGCGCGCGGTCGCGATAGAAGTCCTTGAGGAACGGATTCTCCTCGACCTCCTCGAGCACGAGTTGTGCGCTCAGGCGCTCGCTCAGCATGCGCGTCAGGCTCGTCTTGCCGACGCCGATCACGCCCTCGATGACGATATAGCGATTCTCACTCACGATGCGCGTTCCCTCGCGACCTGCTTCCGTCGTGCGTCCTGCTCGACGAGCCCATGCGATGCGTCAGTTCCAGAGCCGGGTGCCGCGTTTGACGGGTGGCCGCGTCTTGAGCCGTGAGAGGTGCGCGCGCAGCGCCTCGCCGGTGCCCGGGTGAACCAGCATCGGATCGAGTTCGGTGAGCGGCACGAGCACGAAAGCGCGCCGGGTGAGCTCGGGGTGAGGAACGCGCAGGTCGGCTTCGTCGATGATCTCGTCGCCGTAGAGCAGCAGGTCCAGGTCGATCGTACGCGGCCCCCATTTCTGGGTACGCACGCGGCCCAGGCGCTTCTCGATCAACATGAGGTTCCACAACAGTTGCCGCGGCGCCAGGTCGGTTTCGAGCAACACCACCGCGTTGAGGAAGTCGGGTTGCATGACTTCGCCCAGCGGCTCGGTGTCGTACAGGCTCGACGCGCGCACGACCGTGGTCTGCGGCAGCGTGGCCATGGCGTCAAGCGCCTGACGGATCAGGCTCTCGCGCTCTCCCAGGTTGGAGCCCAAGCCGACATACGCCTTCACGACGCGCGCTCCCTCGTGACCTCGATCACGGCGCGGCCACCCGTGGTCCAGCCCAGGTTCTGCTTGGCGATACGGACCGTGGCGCGGCGGAACGGGAAGCGCTCCAGGATCGCGTCGGCGGTCACGCGCGCCAGCTTCTCGAGCAGATGGAAGCTCTGGCCCTCGACGATCTCGCGCACCAGTTGATAGAGCAGGTCGTAGTCGATCGTATCGCCGAGCTTGTCGCTGGTCTCGGCGATCTCGCTCATCGGCACGAGCTCGAGCGAAACCTCGAGCCGCTGGCCGGCCTCCTTCTCGTAGGGCCGGGCGCCATGGTGCCCGAAGACCGAGAGTCCCTCGAGATGAATGGTGGCCAAGGTATTGCCTCCGATGGATTTACAGCGCGAGTCGCAACCGCGCACACAACCGCACGGGGGTCGAGGATAGGCACGCCGCGAAGGTGGGTCAAGCCTGTGTGGGCGCGGTGCGTCTGGCCCGCGCCATCAGCGCGGGCAGCGCCGGGCGCAGCGTCGTCGTGGCGATCGCTAGCAGCCACAGCGCCCACGCGAGCAGCGTCAGCGCGCGGCCGGGCGCCCAGCCCGGCGGCGTGTACGCGAGCCGCACCTCGTGCGTGCCAGGCGGTACGGCGATGCCGCGCAGCGCATGGTCCACGCACGCCAGATGCGTGAGCTTGCCATCGATCGTGGCACTCCACCCCGGCATGTACAGATCGGCGATCACCACGAACACATCGCCCTGCGACTTCACGTGGAGCGACTGAGCGCCGGGATCATCGCGCGTGAGCGCCACATCGGCGTCGTCGCTCGCATGATACGCGCGGGCGATGCTCGCATCACTCGTGTACACCACCTGCGAGGGCTCGAACGCCGGGTCTTTCATCGCGGCGATCACCGAGTCCTCGTTCGCGAACGAGTGAACACTCACGACCGCATACACACGCGGCAGCGCGCTGCGCAGCACGCGCACGCCTGAGGCGAGCGTGTCGACCTGCGAGGCATCGAGCGGCGGGCCGCCGCTGGCCGGCCAGTAGCGCGCAGCGATCGCGCGCTCGAAGCCCGGCGCCGCGAACAGGCCGCTCGTGCGCAGGTCGTTCCAGCGCTGCGGCGCCGCGCCGTGCAGGCCGGCGACCTG
>JANYBS010000143.1 GCA_025360715.1 Candidatus Eiseniibacteriota bacterium
GCCCGACGAGTTCAACCGCACGAGCGACTACCTGAACGGCGATGAGGATTTCTTCCCGCTGCTCATGACCGCCGGTACATTGCTCATGAACAAGTGGCGCGTGCTCGACGTGTGCGTACACGAGAACGGTGCCGGCAAGGATAAGCGCGCGGCGTAAGGCGGAGGGGCGCCACGAGGAACTGCGGCGCCCCTTGACAGCGTTTTGGGCGCAACCAGCCGCACCCCGAGACTCTTCGCGCCGCGCGTTCATATCCCGCGATAGCCGCGCGCACGCGCAACGCGCGCGATGAACGCTCGCGCGTTGTCGTAGCGATGCGCGTTGTGCGGCGTGCGCGGCTGTACGAGCGCCGAAAACACGCATGCGATGATGTGCGCGCCACCGCGAACTCGCCCCCGCGATGGGTGATGTATGCGCAGCTACCGTGTCTCGCACGACGCCACGCAGCAGATCCGCCGCGGCTTGTTCGTGTTCAGCAAGCGCAGCAACCGCGACTGCGCGATGATGCTCGCCTATATGGGCGAGTTCGATGAGCGCAAGCTTTATCGGCCTGGGGCCTACTCGTCGATGCACCAATTCTGCGTGGGTGCGATGGGCATGTCCGAGGACTCGGCCGAGAAGCGCATCCGTGTCGCGCGCATCACGCGCGAGTATCCGGCACTCTTCCCGGCGATCGCCGATGGGCGGCTGCACCTGAGCGGCGTGCTGCTGTTGGCGCCGGCGCTCACGAGTGCGAATGCCGAGAGCCTGGTGCAGGCGGCATCGCGCAAGAGTTGCGCGCAGATCCGAGAGATGCTGGCGATGTGGTTTCCGCGGGCCGAGCCGGCGGCGCAGGTAAGGTTGACCGTGGCCACGAACGCTCCCGCGGCAGCGCCCGCCGCAGACGCAGAACCCGCTTCAAAGCGGGTTGAGGAATTGTCAGGAACGCCTGATTCATTGACGATTCCGGCGGAATCGGCGCAGCGCGCTGCATCGTTCGCGCGCTTCACTCCAGTCGCGCCGGGCCGCTATGCGCTCGACGGGCGCGTTGATCAAGCGCTGGTCGAGAAGCTGCGCCGCGCGCAGGATCTGCTCAGCCACGGCGGCCACGCGTGTGAGTTGGCGCAGCTGCTGGAGCTTGCTGCAGACCTCGTGCTCGCGCAGCAGCGCGCCAATGATGCGGCCGAGGAGCTTGTACCCGGGCTCATGGGCTTGGGCTATTGCCAGAGCGAGGCCCGCGCGCGAGCGCGCCACGCCAACCTCGATCCTGACCTGCCGATCGAGCAGCGCATGTTGGCGCTGATCAGGACGCACGGGCCACGGGGCGTGACGCGTACGCCGACGCCCGGTGGGGCCGTGACTTCCAGTCGAGGCTGAGCATCTCAACGCGAGCGGGCCGCGCGAGGCCGTCCGTTGCGCCCTTGCGCGAGACCACCCCGCGTTGCCAGAGTGTGCCCGCTGCCGGGCCGCCGGCGGCGACCATCCCCCGGAGGCCGCCATGGGAAAACGCGATCCGCGCGTCGATGCCTACATCAAGAAGTCGCAGCCGTTCGCCCGTCCGATCCTGGAGCACATCCGCGCCGTCGTGCACGGCGGCTGCCCCGATGTGGAGGAAAGCATCAAGTGGGGCTTCCCGTTCTTCCTGCACCACGGCATGCTCATCTCCATGGCTGCTTTCAAGGCGCACGCCTCGATGGGCTTCTGGCGCGCTCGCGGCATCCTGCCGGATGCACTCATCGAGAACGCCGAAGGCATGGGAAGCCTGGGCAAGCTCGAAAGTGTGAAGGACCTGCCGGCCAAGAAAGTGCTGGTCGGCTACGTGAAGGCTGCCGTCGCGCGCAATGAGGCGTTCGCGTCGGGCGAGATCGCCAGACCTAAGGCGCGCAAGAAGACGGCCGCGAAGCCAGTCGTCGTGCCGCCGGCGCTACAGAAAGCCCTGGCCGAGCACGCCAAGGCGAAAGCCTTCTTCGCCAAGCTCTCGCCGAGCCAGCAGCGCGAGTACATGGATTGGATCTCAGAAGCCAAGCGCGAGGAGACCGCCGCCAAGCGGCTTGCGACCACGCTCGAATGGCTCGCCGAGGGCAAGACGCGCAACTGGAAGTACCAGAACTGCTGAGGAACGCGAGGGCGCGAGATGGCCGGCCGGGCGTGGTTGCCACACCGCGCCCGGCTCGCTAGTTTTCTGGGGAATCCCAGCCCATCACCTGACGTCCTTCTTGCAGGAGCCTCCGCCATGCATTCCCTTCAGCCCGCTCGACTCAAGCCGGGCGTGACGCTCGATTCGCTCCCTGGCGCCAGCCGCGCCGCCGCCGGCGAAGCCGCGCAAGGTCCGCGCGTGGTGCGCGGCAAGGCGCTCATCTTCTGGGATTCCAAGGTGCCGGGGAAGAAACTCGATGCGATCGATACCGACCAGATCACGCCGGCCGCCGATTGTGTAAGCGAGAGCCTGGAGACGCTGGACGAAAAGTGGAAGGCGGGGAGTTTCCGCTACCTCATGCCGGACTTCCGCGCGCGGGTGCATGCGGGCGCCAACTTCATCGTCGCGGGTGACCGGTTCGCGATCGGTTCCTCGCGCGAGATGAGCCCCGCAGGGCTCAAGGGCGTGGCGGAAGAAGTCAGCCTCGAGATGGTGGTGATCTGCGGCAACAATATGGGCGACATCTTCCGCCGCAACTCGTTCAATCTGGGCCTGCACGTGGTGCAGAGCCCCGATGCGGTTGCCGACGCTCAGGACGGCGACGAGTTCACGTTCGATCCCGATACGCGCCGCATCGCGAACGTGACGCGCGGCAAGACGTATGACCCCGTGCCGCTCACGGCGAAGGAAGACGAGATCCGCCAGACGGGCGGCATCTTCGCCATGGGGCAGCGCGAGTTCCGCGCGAGCGTCGAGACGCCGCCGAGCATCGTGTGGGCCGACGCCGCGACGGCCGCGAAGCTGACCACGACCGAACAGATTCTTTGGGCACACCGAGTGGACAAGAACGCGGAAGTAAAGCCCGGCGCGACGCTGCGTGTGTACGCGGACCTGCTGCCGGCATCCGACGGCACTGCGCCGTTCGCGATCCACACGTTCCACCAGATCACCGGCGGCGAGAGCATCTGGCCGCGGCAGCTGGCGATCGCGAATGACCACTTCGTCTTCACGGGCGTGGACTCCGACGACAAGCAGACGGGCATCGGCCGGGAGTTCGCCGCCAAGCAAGGACTGCAGAAGCCGTACTACGCCACGCCCGGCGACGGCATCTTCCACTTCTATTTCCCCGAACAGGGCCTGGTATACCCGGGCATGGTGATTCCGGGCGCCGATTCGCACAGCCGCGCGTATGGCGCCTACGGCGCGATCGGCATCGGCGTGGGCTCGACCACGCTCGGCTTCGGCTGGAGCACGGGCTACGTGTACATGACGGTGCCCAAGGCGCGGCGCGTGGTGTTCACGGGCGAGCTCAAGCCGTGGGTCACCGGAAAAGACATCGTGCTCGAGCTGCTGCGCCGCTGGGGTGCCAAGCAGTCGCAGGGCATGAGTGTGGAGTTCGTCGATGCCGGCAAGCAACTGCCCATCGCG
>JANYBS010000168.1 GCA_025360715.1 Candidatus Eiseniibacteriota bacterium
TGGCCGATCGTGAGCAGGTGGCACTCGTGTGTGCGCAGGTCGTCCATGACGCACTTCATCTCGTCGTCGGATTCGCCCAAGCCCACCATGATGCCGCTCTTGGCCTTGATGCCCGTGCCGCTACTCGCGACGCGCTTGAGCAGCTCCAGGCTACGATCGTAGCGCGCACTCGGCCGTACGACCGGATGCAGGCGCTGCACGGTCTCCACGTTGTGATTGATCACTTCGGGATGCGCGTCGATCACGCGCTGCAGATCCTCCCAGTTGCCGCGAAAGTCGGGGATCAGGACTTCGATGACCGTCTGCGACGCCTGGCGGATGCTGGTGATCACCTGTGCGAAGATCGTGCTGCCGCCGTCTTTCAGATCATCACGCGCCACGCTCGTGATGACCGTGTGGCGAAGGTTCATGGCAGCGACGGCCTCGGCCACGCGGCGCGGCTCGTCCCAATCGACGAAGCCGTTCGGCTTGCCAGGCGCCACGGCGCAGAACCCGCAACGGCGCGTGCAGAGCTCGCCCAGGATCATGATCGTGGCGGTACCGCGTGACCAGCAGTGGCCCAGGTTCGGGCAGCGCGCCTCTTCGCACACGGTGACCAGCTTCTTCGCCCGCAGCATGGTCTTGGTCTCGGCGTATTCGCCATCGCCAGGCAGCTTCACCTTGAGCCATTCGGGGAGCCGTTTGAATTGGCCGTCGGCGAGCACGCCGATGCCGGCGCCGCTGGCGCAGCCCTTGGTGCGCGGCGCGAGCGGCAGGCGCTCTGGCACCGCGGGCCGCGGCGCGCCGAAGACGCCGATCTCGGGGTTGGCGCCCGGCTCGCCGATCGACACCAACGACATCTCTTCGGAGGATTTCTGCATGTCACTCACGTCGCACTCCTAGTCCAGATGCGCGGCCGCGCCGACCTGCCCGCTGCCCTTGAGGGCGAGCATGCGGTCGAGCGCCACGCGCGCGTCGCGCTTGACGTCGTCGGGTACGCGCACGGCATTGATGACCACGCCGTCCGCAAGATTCTCCAGCGTCCACAAAAGATGCGCCGGATCGATACGATTCATGGTCGCGCACGGGCACACGTTCTTCTGCAGCGACTGGATGCGCTGCTCCGGATGCTCGAGCGCCAAGCGGTGCACCAGATGGATCTCGGTGCCGATCGCCCAGTGCGTACCGGGCGCTGCGGCGCGGACCTGCTCGATGATGTACTCGGTCGAGCCGGCCAAGTCGGCATTGCGCACCACGTCGAACGGTGTCTCGGGATGCACGAGGACTTTCACGTTCGGATCGGCGGCGCGCACTTCATCGATCTGCTGCTTGCTGAACTTGGTATGGACACTGCAGAAACCGCGCCAGAGCACGATGCGCGTCTCGGGCCGGAACGCTTTCGCATTCACGCGCGAGAGGTCCTGAACGCGATATTCCCACTCAGCCATGTGATCCAGCGGCACGCCCATCGAGAATGCCGTGTTGCGGCCTAGATGCTGGTCCGGGAAGAAGAACACCTTTGGCTTGCGCGCCCACGCCCATTCCAGCACCTGCGCGGCATTGCTGGACGTGCAGACCACGCCGCCACGGGCGCCGCAGAACGCCTTGAGCGCAGCGGTGGAGTTCATGTACGTGATCGGCGTGAACACATCGCCGTGCGCGCGCACGAGTCGGTCCCAGGCTTCTTCGACATCTACGATGCCGGCCATATCGGCCATGGAACAACCGGCCTTCATGTCGGGCAGCAGCACGCTCTGGTGGTCGCGGCGTAGCACATCGGCGGACTCCGCCATGAAGTGCACCCCGCAGAATACGATGTACTCGGCGTCGGCCTGCGCGGCCGCCAGCTGCGAGAGCTTGAACGAGTCGCCGCGGAAGTCCGCGAACTCGACGATGCCCTCACGCTGGTAGTGATGCCCAAGGATCACCGCGCGCTTGCCCAGACGCTTCTTCGCGTCCCACGTGCGCTCATGGATCGTCTTGGCATCGAGGCCGGCGTATTCCGCGAATGCTCGCGCGCCGGAGGGCAGGACCTGCATCACCGAGGACATGGGCTCTTTCGGGGGGTGTGTCGCATTACGTCGTTTTACTCAAAGCCGGCATTCTTGAGCGACTGCCGGCCCTTGTAGCCATCCTCGAGCGAATGCCAGAACGCGATCTCGCTCTCGCCCAGCTGCCAGCACAACAGGATCAACCGGTCCCCGGCCAGGGCATAGAAATCACAGAGACCCTTGTCGAGGTCCTTCACCAGCGCGCCCTTCTCGTGCAGCGCGCCGATGCCACGACCGATATTCTCGCCCAGACGGCGGCGCTTTTCGGACAGCCCGCGCAACTCGATCGCATCCGGGTTGTCGGCAGCGGCACCCGAGGTCGCAACAAGCATGACCTCGGTGCGCGTCTCCAGCCGGTCGAACTCGCGCTTCATCGCGCGCAGGCGTTCCACCTGCGGCCGGATCTCCGGCAGCAGGCGATTGGCTTCCTCGACACTGAACAGGGTGATGCGCACGCGGGCGCTCCTCTGGAGTGAAGGTCGAAGCGAAGGGGATGCTGGCGAAGTGCCTAGGAATGCGCCTCGTTCGACGCGGTCTCGCCGCTGGTCTCGAACGACTTGCCGCAGCCGCACGAACGCACCGCGTTCGGATTGTGGATCGTGAAGCCGGTCTGCTGCAGCGTTTCCACATAGTCGACCTGGATGCCGTTGAGCACGCTGGCGCTCTGCGGATCGACGAACACCTTCACGCCGCCGAACTCGCCGACCCAGTCGCCTTCGCCGGGGCTTTCCGCGAACGACATGCCGTACTGGTAGCCCGAGCAGCCACCGGCTTGAGCGGAGAGCCGCAGGCCGAGTACGCCTTCACCCTGCTGGCGGATCAGTTCATCGAGCTTGCGCGAAGCGGCATCGGTCAGCGTCACCATGTCGTGGCTCCTTTTATGGTCTGCGGGCCTTCGCCCGGAGTGTGTCCCTGTTCAGATGTATCGGCAAACGTCGAGGTGCCCAGCAGTTCGCGCAGGGCCCCGGCGGTGGCCGGCACAGCCCCGCTAAACTCAAGCAGCTCAACCAATTCCGCTGTCACCGCAGCGCGAGCCTGGGCCAGCGTGGGTGCGCGTTCACCCGCCTCCCGGGCCAGACTGGTCATGTGGACCCCCTGCAGCCCACAAGGATGGATGAGCTCGAATGCGCGCAGGTCCGGCGAGACATTGAGCGCGAAACCATGATACCCGACCCACCTGCGTACGGCGACGCCGATCGAGGCGAGTTTGCGGTCCTCCACCCACACGCCGGTGCGCCCGGGTGAGCGTGAGGCCGTCACTCCAAAGCGCGCGACCGCACGGATGATGGCTTCTTCGAGCGCACGCAACCAGCGGTGCAGGTCGCGGTCGACCCGGTCGAGCTGCACGATGGGATAGCCCACGAGTTGCCCGGGGCCATGCCACGTCACGTCACCTCCGCGCGGCACTTCGAAGACTTCAACACCCAGCTGTGCGAGCGTCGCCGCATCGGCGATCACGTTCCCGTCGCTGGGATTGCGGCCGATCGTGAGTACGCTCTCGTGGTCCGGGTAAAGCAACCAGTCGCCGGTGGCGCCATCGGCGCGCAGCTTCACCAACTCGTCCTGCAGCCGCAGGCCATCCCGGTAAGGGGTTGGCCCCAGCGCACAGACGGTCAGCGTATTCATGAGAAGCCGGCTTCGCCGGACTAGACGTGGAACCAGAGCAGCTCGGGCTTCTCGAGCAGCTCGCAGACGCGGCGCAGGAACTTCACGGCCAGCTCGCCGTCGACCGCGCGATGGTCGAAGCCGATCACCGCGTGCATCATCGGCGCGATGGCGATCTGACCATTCTTGACCACCGGACGCTCGACGATCTTGTGCACTCCAAGAATGGCCACCTCGGGCACGTTGATGACCGGCGCCGAGTTGATGGCGCCGAACACGCCGGCGTTCGAGATGCTGAACGTGCCGCCTTGGATCTCGTCCATGGTCAAGCGGTCTGCGCGCGCGCGCGAAGCGATGTCGTTCACCTCGGCGGCGATCTGCGCCAGGTTCTTGCGGTCGCAGTCCTTGAGGTTCGGGACGATCAGGCCTTTTTCGTCGCGGCCCACGGCGATGCCGATGTTGTAGTAGTGCTTGATCGTGATGCCGTCACCCGTGGGCGTGACCGAGCTGTTCATCCACGGGAATTCCTTGAGCGCGAAGACCGCCGCCTTGATGAAGAACGGCATGTAGGTGAGCTTGATGCCCTGCTTCTCGAGCTTGGGCGCCCAGTCCTTGCGCAGGTTCACGATCGCCGTCATATCGGCTTCGTCGAAGCAGTGCGTGTGCGCGGCCGTGTGCTTGGCCTTGACCATGTTGTCCGAGATGACCTTGCGCACGCGCGAGAACGCGACCGTCTCCTCGCGCGGGCCGCCGGTCGCCGCCGACGTGGAGCCCTTGAGGAAGCTCGGCACGCTGGCAGGCGCCTTGGCCACGGCCGGGACCGCCGCCGCTGCTGCGGGCATGGCCGCCGCGGGCGCGCTGCCGCGGTTCTGCAGATGCTCGAGCAGGTCATCGCGCGTGACGCGTCCGGCCACGCCGGATCCGCGGATCGCCTGCACCTCGGCGAGAGGCACATTCTGCTCGCGCATGATCTTGCGCACGGCCGGCGAGAGCGAGCGGTCGTCCAAGTGACCCGCGCCGGAACCGTGGCCAGCACCATTGCCGGCGGCAGGTGTAGCAGCCGCCGCGACGGCGACGGGCGCCGCAGCGGTCGCGATGGCCGCGGGCGCAGCGCTGGCGGAAGCCGTGGCCTTCGCCGCAGCAGCAGGCGCCGCAGCAGCAGGTGCGGCAGCCTCAGCGGCGCCGGAGATCTGGCCGATCTCGGTGCCCACGAGCACCGTGGTGCCCTCGGCGATCACGATCGAACTGAGCACGCCATCGGCAGGCGCGGGGATCTCGACGTTGATCTTGTCCGTCTGGATCTCCACCAGCGGCTCTTCCTTGCGCACCTTGTCGCCCACGGCCTTGAGCCACTTGGCGACGGTACCCTCGGCGACGCTCTCTCCAAGCTGCGGCACCACGATCGAGATGGCCATCGTTTCCTCCAGAAGCGGTCGCAGCCATGTTGGCCGCAGCCCGTGTACGTTCGACTGCAATGTATCCATGCTGCGGCGCGCTGCTGCGGCGCGACCGCCTTCGGTCGGTGAATCAGTCCTTGGCGTTGAGCTTGCGCCGCTCCAGCCGCAACCGGCGCCGTTCGAGCGCCTTCACATGCTCGGCGCGGTCCTCGTCCGTCTCGAGCACCAGCGGCGGCACCGGCGAAGGCCGGCGCGTCACGGGATCGAGTGCGACGAATGTCACATATGCGGTGCCCGTGCGGCGGCGCTCTCCGGTCAGCACGTCCTCGGAGACGACATCGACACGGATCTCCATGCTGCTGCGATCCACGAACGTGAGCCGCGCGTGGATCAAAGCCACTTGCCCGACCTGGATCGGAGCAAGAAACGACATCTCGTCGAATGCGGCCGTCACGACCGGCCGGCGGCTGTGGCGGTTGGCCACGATCGCCGCCGCGAGGTCGACCCAGTGCATCACCGTTCCGCCAAGAAGGGTGCCGTGGACGTTCGCGTGCTGCGGGAGCACGAGTTGCGTCATCTCGGTGGCGGACTCCGCCACCGTACGGCCTTCTTTGGGTTTGTCGGGACTCACGAAGGTCTCCAGAGCGACGAAGCGCCGGGTGCCCCGGCCGGGGCGCTCGGACCGCGCATTATAGGCATGCCCCCACGGGGCCGCAATGCAGTGGGCCGGCGCGAGATGCGCGGTGCTCGCGCAGCCACAGGCCTGAGGATGTCGCGGCCCGCACAAGGGTTCGCTGCCGCCACAAAGGCCAGCGGCCGGCCATCCCGAAGGACGGCCGGCCGCTGGAGGAATCCTGGCTTCAGTGCGTCAGTTGCCGAGCAGCGTCGTGCGAGCCGTGCGGACCTCGCTACCGGCCTTGAGCCGGTAGAAGTACACGCCAGCACCGACCTGCTTGCCGTTCGCGTCCTTGCCCGACCACGCCTGGCTGTAGCTGCCCGCGGGCATACGGCCCTTGGCCAGCGAAGCGACCTGGCGGCCCGTCACGTCATACACGCCCAGCTCGACATCCGAGACCGACGGGAGCGTGAACGAGATCTTGGCCACGCGCGAGGGGTTCGGGTAGACCGAGAACGCCAGCTTCGCCGGCACCGTCGGGACACCGACGTTGATGCCGTGGACGCTGATGTCAGACGCGGTGCGCGGGCAGACGCGGAAGCTGCTGTTCGTGTAGTGCACGCAGCCGATGACGTCGATGACCGAGCCGATGGCCGGGTAGTTCACGTTCAGCGAATCGTTCGCGCCGAGCACGTTGTTCTCGTTCTCGATGAAGATGGTATCCATGAACGCCGGGTTCTCACCCGTGACATGGAAGCCGTTCTTCGGCAGCAGGCCGTTCGGATTCGTCGTGATACCACGGCGCACGACCTTCACCGAGTGGAACTGGACCAGCATCGAGAGGTAGTCACGGCCGTCGTCCTGCGACTGCGTCGCATCACAGACGTCCCTACCGATGACCGCCACCGTCTTCACCTTGGGATCCGGAACCGTCGCGGCGCCAAGATCCGCGACATCGCTGATGCCCGAGAGTTCGGTCTCGCCGAAGAAGCCCTGGACGTTACCGGCCAGGAAGTACTTGTGGCCCACGACCATCGGCGCCGGCGGCGCGAAGATCGTCAGACCCGAGCGAGCGCCCGCGCCGACATCCCCGAAGTTGTAGATGTTGCCGTAGATGCCCGTGCAGATGGCCGCCATCGACAGCTTGGCGCCCAAAGCACCCTGGCTCGTCTGGCCACCGCCGCCCGCGAAGCGCGACTTGTCGATGCACGTGGCACCGCCCAGTGAGTCGGGGTTCGGAGCCTGGATCTCGGCGCAGCTGAGAACGCCGTTGATGATGCCCTTCGACGTCGGCGTGTTCATCTGCAGACCGTTCGCCTGACCGACCACGTTGTTGACCGTGATGGTCTCGGCATCGCCGTGGTTGAGGCCGTTATTGATCGTCAGGATCACGGCGCCCGTGCCGTCCATGACCGCACCATCAACCGAGCCGAACGAGGCCAGCGAGTAGTTGTTCGTGTTGGTGGCCGAGGCCGCCGTCACGTCGCGATCGAAGATCAGGCGGACCGTGTTGTCGGTCAGCGGATACGCATCCGCGACGCCCGGAGGGGTGTGCGTCTGGATGTCGTTGCCGCTGCGCAGCAGGATGCGGAAGCCGCGCGTGGCCTTGAGCATGATGCCCTGCACGTAGTCGATGACCGTGCCGAGCACCGGCGGCGAGTACGTGGTGAGCTTGTTGCCCTCGATGAAGACCGAGTCGCTCGGAGCCGACGCCGAGATGCAGAGGAACGAGTTGCTCGTGCCGATGTTCGGCACCTGCAGCGACGTACGCACGACCGTGAGCGGGCCCGTGATGCTGACCAGCTGGCACTTGTACTGCTCGGCGAACGCGTTGGTGGGCGTTTCCTTGAACTGCGTCGTCGTGCCGCTGATGAACGCCGGCAGCGGCCGGCCGATGGCAGCCCGGCGCAGGATGATGTTCGGACCCGAGAAGACATTGTTCGGGGCTTCGACTTCGACGTCGCCCGCGAAGTTCGCGACACCGCCGAACTCGACGACGAGCGAATCGCCCAGGTTCAGGCCCAGGATCGGCTTGAAATTCGTGCCGTGCGTGAAGACGTCGATACCGCTCCACGGCTGCGGTGGGATGCCACGGTTCTCGATGAACGCATCGAAGCCGGTCGGAATGGTGTCGAAACCGATGATGATGCCGCCCAGGCCCGAGACGGTGTCGGTCGGCGCGCCCGACGTGACGGCCGTCGGATGACAGATAGCAGGCAGGAAGCTCGGGTTGTTGATCTGCGGCAGCGTCACGGAATCCGGACACGACGCATTCGGGAAGCGCTTGCCGGCGGACGCCACGCTCGTGATGAGCATGAGCCCGAAGGCGACAGCGACAAACCGGGTGAAGAACTTGTTCATTGGGCACCCCTCGTTGAGGTTCGAACTGGGTGGGTCTGGGATCGGTGGGGGTCACGAAACTTCTTGCAGGGTTCGGCAGATGCCTCGCGTTCGAACCGCTCGACCGACCGAGCAGTCGCACGCGAAGCAACCCTGATGAGGCGGGCAACCTGACTAAACGATAACCGATGGAACTTCCGCGCGTCGAGCGAAATCTATTGTTGCCTTCAAGTTACGGTAGCGTAACCAACTGCGGCCCTACCGAACTCCGGACACTGTGGAGAAACACGCCGCCAGCCCGCTCGACGCTACGAAGCGACCCCGGATCGGGCATCCGATCCGGGGTCGCCGGAAACCTCATGGGGCGTAAGTACTTCGCTGTCAGGGACCGGTCAGGCCGAGCTGCCCGAAGATCTTGCCCAGCAATCTGGCATTGGCGCTCTGGTTCCTCGGGATCGAGGTGCCCAGAGGCACGGTCAGGAAGACCGCCCGGCCGCCCGAGGGCTGCGCGACGGAGACGCCGACTGGCACGGAAGTGGGGTTGTTCGGCGTGAGCGACCCCGGCGCCGCCTCGAGGGCGACTTCGGAGGCCTGTCGCACGTTGAACACCCGGAACCCGCCGGCCTCACCGGTGCGCACGGCCAGCTGCTGCTGCCGGACGCTGTCCGCGAACATGGTGCTTCGGTAGATGGAGCCGTTCGGATTGCCCCAGCCGATGCTGGAGTCGCCGAAGGTGGACGTGTTCACGAAGCCTTGCACGAACCCGTTGCAGTCCAGGTACCGGTTCGCGAATCCGGGATTGAAGGCGCCGTTCGAGTTGTTGCCTGAGAACAGGTAGAGGCCGTCGATGTAGAACCGCCCGCCCGCTTCGAGATACTGGCCGATGCCATCCTGGTAGCTCTGAAGCGTGGTCGAGATGCTGGTCTCATTGGCGCGGTACCAGAGGACGGCGTCGAACTGCTTGCACGTCTGCGCCACGTCGAGCACCGACTTGAACGGATTGCCGTAGTCGAGCCGCAGCACGGTGTAGTCCCCCGCCGCCAGGTTGCGCGCGGCGGAGTTCGTATAGAGCGTATCGATCGTGAAGTTGGCCGGATTCGTACGCGGCACGTCGTCGACGATCAAGAGCCGCGCGCGCGCACCGGGCGTGGGGCGCTTCACGAACCAGCGCACACTGTCGACCGGTCCAGCCATACCGCCATCGTCGATACCCTGCACGTACAGCCAGCGATAGCCCGACTGGTACTGGCCCGCCTGCAGGAACCGGTGCGAAGGCATGGTGAACGTGAGGCCTGGCGTGACCTCGAAGCTGTCGGGCGCCGCACCGTCGAGCCACAGGCGGTAGCGCACCTTGGCCGCATCGCCGTCGGGATCATCGAGCGTGTAGCCCACGGTGAGCGACGCGAACGTGCTGTCGGTCGCGCCCGGCTTGCTCACCAAGCGTACGATCGGCGGCTTGTTGCTGAACTGGAAGAGCTGCCGCGCGGGGTGGGGATCCTTGAGGCCGTGGTTGTCGATCGCCCGCACCTCGAGCGTTGGCGCCGTGTAGCCCAGCGGCGTGAGGACTGTGAAGACCGAGTCCGTGCGCGTCGTGAAACGCCACGCGGAATCGGCGGCGGCCGTATCGGCCGGGTTCAGCAGCCGCAGTTCGAAGCCGACGATGCGGCCATCGGTCACGCTGCCGAACCAGTACACATGCACCACGTGATTGACGGTATCGAGCGGGCCCTGCACGAATATGCGCGTGGAGGGCGGCGCGTTCGGCTTGAGCGCGCCCGTGAGCTTGCCGCAGCCACCGGCAGCCATGATGAGGAGGATCGTGGCAGAGATAAGGGCGAGACCTGCGATGAGGCGGCGCATGTCAGAAGGTCTCCCGGTCGGACTTGACGATGAGGAACTTACCCAACTGGCGCTTCTTCGTGCCCTTGTCCTCGACGGACCACATATAGAGCCCGGTCGCAGCAGCCTGTCCCTGCTTCGTGATCATGTCCCAACCAAAGGTGCGGCCCGAGAGCGTGCTCTTGAGGTCGCTCGAAGGATTGTAGACGCCGCGGGCATTCGCGCCCGTGTAGGTGGCGCCATCGAAGTCATATTCGTAGACCAGATCGCCCGCGAGCGTGTAAAGCCGGATCATGCAGCGCTCCGGCAGGTTCGCGAACCACAGATAGTGGTCGCGCGCGTTCTTCTGCGAATCCCACGACGCTTCGACGCGATAGGGATTCGGGAACACCGTCACGCCACCGCCCTCACCCGCTGCGGGTGCGGGCACGGCCATGACCTCGTTCTGCGTCTGGCCGCTCTCGAGCGACTCGATCTCGGTGGTGCCCAGATCGTACGACGTGACGGCGGCGAAGTACTTGAAGCCGTCACGCAGGTGATCGATCGTGTACTTGTAGCGGTACGTCACGCCGTCGATCACCACTGGCGCCGGCAACTGCACGGCGGCGAAGCCGGTGTTGAAGCCCGTCGTGTCATGCGGCGCAACGGCCAGATCGAACTGCTGGATGAATCCCAGCGAGTTGCGGTCTTCTCCCAGATAGATCCGGTAGCCCTCGAAGTCCCGCCCGCCTGGCGCGGTACTTGTGGGATCCGAGGTCGCCTCGGGCAGGTCGTCCCAGTAGTAGTCGAGCGCATGATCGCGCGCGATGACCTTGAAGCGTGGCGACGGCGGCGGCACGGGCACGACGTAGTCGAGGTCGTAAGCCTTCTGAGCGACGCGGGCGCGGTCGATCAGGATCGACAACTGGCTCACCTGCGAAGGATTGTCCGAGGCACGCTTCAGGTCGTCGGCGGTACCGCTGCCCAGATACGCGAAGTCGACCGACACGCTGTCGCCGGTGTTGATCTGCGAGAACGGCCCCACCGCGAGCAGTTCGACCGGATCTCCCGAGACCGGGCCCAGGCTGTCGGGGATCGGGCTCAGGTTCACCTTCTGGCCGCTGCTCATGATCGAGTACTTCTCGGCGTCTTCATCACGCGCGGCGCTGCCGGGCGAGTAACTCCACGACGCGAGCGTGACCTTCTTATCGAGCGGGTTCTTGATATTGCCTGGCTTCACGCCCAGGAGCTTGATGCCCATGAGCGGCGGACAGATCGAATAGAAGCAGTTCGCGGGGATCGTGGCCACGGGACCCGCACGGCAGAAGCGCTCGGTGAACAGGTCGAGCGAATCCACCCAACCGATCTCCTTCTTAGAGAAGATGCCGCCGGCCGGCCAGATGCTCTGCGAGCCCTTGTTGACGCTGATCATCTCGTTGTACAGGCCCACGTACACGTCGCGCAGCGGCGGACCCTGGTTGGTGATCACGTAGTGGAAGATCGCGAAGTGGTTGTAGCTGGAGAATGCCCACTGATAGTTCTCCTGGCGCACCAGGATGCCGAGCGGGCGATGATCCTCACGGCCCTCGATCGACTTCTTCGCCGGCCGGTCGCTGAAGAACGAGATGAAGTCGTTCTCGCTCTTGGCGTCGGGGCTGAAGTAGACGCTGTTCGGCAACGTGGAGCGCGCGGTCACGCCCAGGCCTGCCGGCGTGAACTCGGTGGCGGCAGCCGCCGAGCCGCCCTGCGAACCATCGACGGCGCCAGCAGACACGCCGATGAACGCGCCGTTGTCGTCGGCCGCGACCGAGCCCACCCACAACCCACCACGCACCAGATGCTCGTAGCCGCTGCCCAGCGGGTACTCCAACGACGGCGAGCGCGACGTGAAGTTATTGCCGATGAAGCCGTAGTTCGTGATCGTCATGCCGACCAGGTTGTGGCCGAACACGCGGGCACCGAACGCGATCGAATCACCGATCGCCTGCACGGCCTGCGGCGCCGCGAAGGGCTCGGGATAGTACGGATGGTCCTCGTTCGCCGCGCGAACCGGCGAAGCAAGGACTGCGACCGCAGCGAGTGCGGTGAAAACACGACGCAAGCGCATCAGCGACGCCTCTTGAAGCGGATCACCTGTCCCCGGCCTCGGTCTGCGATGTACGCGAGCGAGTCATCCACGCCCACGGCGACCGGGTCCAGCAACGGCAGGCCATCCGCATTCTTCTCGACATTGACCGTCTGGACGAAGTTTCCGATGGAGTCATAGCGCAGGACGCGCTTGTTGTTGCGATCGACGATGTAGACGTAACCCTGCAGGTCGGACGCCACGCTCACCGGCGCATCGAAGTTCGCGCCGGTGGTGCTGCCGTCCATCTTGGCGAAGCCGACATTGGGCTGGTTGATCGAGAGCGTCTTGACCTCGTTGTTGCCGCGGTCCGCGACCACGAGGCTCGGCACGCCGCCACGCGACAGGCTCAGGCCGCGCGGATCGCTCACCGAGGACGCGCCCGAACCCGCGACCACCAGCCACGTCGTGTCGCGGTGCCATGCGGCGCCCGGCAGATAGCGGTCGGCCGGGACCACACCCGCATACCGCGGGCCACGGGCGTAGCGGATGATGCGTGAAGAGAATTGCCGCGTGCGGATGCGCTGGTCGATCGTGTTGGTATCAAGCACCGCCGCGATCCCCGAGACGTACACGTAGCCCTGATCGTCGGATGCGATGCCGAAGACCTGCGCCATCGTGGTGTCGGTGAACGTCGAGAGCGTATCGCCGCCGCCCAGGCCGAACTCGCGCACCCGCCACGCGGAGTGATAGTCGAGCACGACCGAGGGGTGCGGATGGCCCGTGCGGAACGTGGTGTCCTGATCGGCCTCGCACGTGCCACGCGTCGGATCGAATTTGGCTGCGCACGAGTCGCC
>JANYBS010000206.1 GCA_025360715.1 Candidatus Eiseniibacteriota bacterium
TCCCGCACCCCGCTCGATCCCGTGGACGGGTTCATCACCTACGTGAACCTGCATACGGTGGTCGCCAAGATGGAACACCTCTTCGAGCGCTACCGTTGGACGACGATGCACGACATCCTGGTGCGCGAGGGGATGATCTAGCGGCCGGAAGCTACAGCAGCGCGGCGAAACACCTCGTCCAGCTGGCCCAGCACCGCGTCGGGGGCATGCGCTGCCAGCGTGTACGCGCGCGCCTTCGCGCCTGCAGCGCGGCGCCGCGAGGGATCGGCCATCCACGCACGCACGGCGTCGATCAGGCCTTGCTGCGTTTCCACCACTTCGCCGCAACCCGCACGCCCCACCACGCCGTCGGGGTCGACGGCGGTGACGCTCGGTACGCCGGCGGCCCAGGCCTCCAAAACAGTGTTCGGAAAGCCCTCCACCGGCGAGGTGTGCACGAAGAGCGCCGTCTCTTGGAACAGCGCCGCCACCTGCGCCTGATCGAGATAGCCGCGCACCTCCAGATTCGGCAGCTCGCGCGCGGCGGCCTGCGCTTCCTCCCACGCCTGTGTGGTCTCGGGCCATATCGGCACCACGCCGCACATGACGAAGCGGTGCTGCGGCAGCGCGCGCGCCAGCTGCAGGAACCACTCGGGGCGCTTGGCCGGCTTGTACGTGGCGAGCCACACGACCGGCGCTTCGCGGCCCGGATCCGCGGCGGCCGCGGGCACCTCGACAAGATTGCGGATCAGCGTCGAGGAGAGTCCGAACTCGTCGTGGAAGAGCTTCTGTTGGAATGTCGTCTGGGCGATGATCGTGTGCGCCCCGCGCAGCGCGCGCTTGTACCACCACGCGTCGCGCGGGTTCGGCAGCAGCGGCAGCGACGCGCGCGCATCATGATCGTGCGCCGCGCCGAAGACGAACTTGGCGCCGCGCATGCGCGCCGCGTCGTAGGCCTGACCGGCCGCCAGCGCGCCGCCGCGCACGTAGTAGACGTCGGCGTCGGCCGCATACAATGCGCTCATCGTCCGCGTCATGCGCGGATGGAAGAAGCGTAGCCCCGGCAGGCCGTCGTCCAAGCGGTAGCTCTTGAGTACGCGCACACCGTGGCGCGTCTCGAGCGCAGCCTGACCGTAGTCGCAGGTGACCACGGTCACGTCGAAGCCGCATGCCACGAGCCCGCGCGCGAGGCGCGCCTGCTGCACCTCGGCGCCGCCGGTGAAGGCGACCTTGCCGTCGCTCCAGAGCGGCCAGAGCAACGGCGCGTGGAAGCACACGCGCACCGGACGCGCCTCCTTCGTGCTCACGGGCGCACCGCAAGGGTGAGCACATCCTCGAGCTTCGGCCGCACGGTCTCCCAGCGGAACTTCTCGGCCGTGGCGCGTGCCGCCGCCCCCAGCCGCGCCGCGAGGCCCGGCTCGCTCTGCACTCTGCGCAGCGCCGCCGTGAGCGCCGCGGCATCGCCGGGCGGCACGATCAGGCCATTGGCGCCATCCACGAGCAGGTCGCGCGTGCCTGCGCACGGCGTGGCGATCACCGGCCGCGCGTAGGCCATGGCCTCGAGCAGCACGTTGGGCAGCCCCTCGCCCGCGCGCGCTGCAAGCACGGCCACCGAACACTCACGATTGAGGGCACCCAGCTCCGCGCGGCCGACGAAGCCCGTGAAGCGCACCGCGCTACCCATGCGCTTCGCCTGGGCCTCGAGCGCACCTTGTTGCGGTCCCTCACCGGCGATCGTGAGCGACATGCCGGCCGCGGCCGCCGCTTCGATCACCACGTCCATTCCCTTCTCGGGGATCAGCCGGCCCACGCTGAGCACGCCGCTGCCCGGCTCGAACGGGGCCGCGGGCAGTTCGAGACCGTTCGTGACCACCTGCAACTTCGCGCGCACCTCCTGCACCATCGCAGGCGCGCTACGCTCGAGTTCCTGCAGCAGCTCGACGCGGTTCTGCTCACTCTGCACGAGCACGGCCTTCGCATCGCGCCACACGCCCGGGCTCACCAAGCCGTGCACGCGCGAGTCGCGCAGGCGGTACTCGCCCTCGCCGCGGATCCACACGAGCGCCGGGATGCCCAAGCGCTTGGCGGCGCGCACGCCGGCCAGCCCCGAGATGAATGTCTGAAAACACAGCAGCACATCGGGCCTCGGCTGCAGCGCGGCCACCGCCTGCTCGACCGCGAACAGGTCGGCGAACGTGCGCCAGAGCGGCACGCGAGAGACCGGCAAGCGCATGAGGGAGAAACCATCGCGGGTCTCGGCGCGCGCCGTGGTCGGCGGGTCGTGGCGCGTGATCACCGTCACGCGATGCTTGTCGCACAGGCGCTTCGCCCAGCCCTCGGCCTGCAACTCGGCCCCGCCAAAGCTGCCCGGCGGAAAATGCCCGATGAGGATCGCGATGTGCACGCGGCTCAGCCCTTGGCCGTGGCCGCGACCGCCGGATGCAGCGGCAGCGGACCGTCGGTAGGCTGGACCAGCTGCTCGCGCGGACGGTCCACCCACGTCTGTGCCCAGAGCTCTAAGCACAGCAGCGTGAACACCTGACGTGCGCGGCGGTCATCGCGCGCACCCGTGCCGTTCAGCACGCGCTCGACGCCCTTGGGATCCAGCCAGCCGCGGTCGCGGCAGCGCTTGTCCAGCAGCACCTCACGCGCCAGCTTGCCGAAGTCCGCGCCGAACCAGCGTTCGAGCGGCACGCCAAAGCCCTGCTTGCCGCGTTTAAGGATGCCCTCGGGCAGCATGGGCCGCACGCATTCCTTGAGCGCCCACTTCGTCACATCGCCACGCAGCTTCTGATCGAACGGCAGCGTCGCCACATACTCGAGCACGTTCTGGTCGAGCAACGGCGCGCGCACCTCGAGCGAATTGAGCATGCTCGTGCGGTCCACCTTCACGAGCACGTCGTCGGTCATGTACGTCATCGCGTCCAGATAGAGCAGCGCCGGCACCGCGCCCACCGCGCCCTTGGCGCGTGCGTGAATGGCGCGGGCGGCGCGGAAGACATCGTGACGCTGAGTGACCTCGCGAAAGTGCGGCGACACTACGTCGGCCAGGTCGCGCGGCGGGAAATGCGCCATGACTTCCAGATGCCGGTCCACCACCTCGAGGCCCATGCGGCGCAGCTTGCGGCCCAGCGCATGATCGGCCGGCAACACGTGCGATGGGAGCGCGAGCAGGCGGCGCAGCAGCCCGGGGATCGCGTCGATACGCGCGTAGTTCCGCGCCCACGCATAGGTGGTATAGCCGGCATAGGCTTCGTCGCCGCCGTCGCCCGAGAGCGCAACCGTCACATGGTGCCGCGCCATCTCGGCCACGTGGTACGTGGGGATCATGCTCGCGTCGGAGAAGGGTTCATCGAGGCCCCAGACCAGCCGCGGCAGCAGGTCAAGCGCGCGCGGCTTCACGATCAGCTCATGGTGATCGGTGCCGATGTGCTGCGCCACCTTGCGCGCATGCGCCAATTCCGAGAAGTCCTCCTCCTCGAAGCCGATACTGAACGTCTTCACTCTGGCACTGCTCGCCTGCGCCATGAGCGCCACGACCACGCTGGAATCGATGCCGCCCGACAGGAACGCGCCCAGCGGCACGTCGGACATGAGCCGGATGCGCACCGCTTCGGCGAGCTTGTCTCGCAGCGTCGCCACCGCTTCTTCGGGGCGGATCGACGTGTCGGCGGCCACCGGCAGCGACCAGTAACGCTCCACGCGCACGCCGCGTTCGTCGGCGATCAATCGGTGGCCCGGCGGCACCTTGCGCACGCCCTGCCAGATGCTCTGCGGCGAGGGCACGTACTGGAAGGTGAGGAAGTCCGCCACGGATGACGGATCCACGTCGCGCGGCACCGACGGGTCGAGCATGAGGCTCTTGAGCTCGGAGGCGAAGACGATGCGCTTGCCATTGTCATGGTAGAACAACGGCTTCTTGCCCACGCGGTCGCGCGCCAGCATGAGGCGGCGCACCTTCTTGTCGTAGAGCGCGAACGCGAACATGCCGCGCACGTCATCGACAAGCGCAGGGCCCTTCTCTTCCCAAAGATGCAGCAGCATCTCGGTGTCGCTGTTGCCGCGGAAGCGATGACCGCGCGCCGCCAGCTGCGGCTTCATCTCGGGCCAGTTGTAGAGCTCGCCGTTAAAGGTGACCCAGACGCTGCCGTCTTCATTCGGCATGGGCTGGTGGCCGCCCGCCGAGAGGTCGACGATCGACAACCGGCGCTGGGCGAGCGCCACGGGCCCTTCGCACCACACGTCCCAGTCGTCGGGGCCGCGGTGCCGCTGCGCGTGCGCTTGCCGCTCGACCAGGCCGCGATCGGCTTCGCCTTCCCGGTAATGGAACACCCCGTTGATGCCGCACATGGCGAGAGCCCTCAGTGCCGCGCTGCTGCGCGCGTGATCTTGAGCGTGCCCACCGGCACACCGGAATAGTAGTCGTGGTCCAGAAAATAATCACTGAGATGGAAATTCGGATAGTGCGGCTGGCGCAGCATGCGCACCTGCACCTGGTAGTCACCGGGCGCGACATCGCCCGGGATGACGACACTCATGGAATCGCGCACGACCTCGAAAGGCGACCACAGGTCCACGCCATAGTCGCCATCGGTCGGGATGTGGTCCACGCGAAAGCGATAGCGCTCGCCGCGGCGCTTCTCGATGAGCTTGCGCACGGGCTTGGCGCACCACGCCGGCCACGTCTGGCTGCCGGGGACCGGCTGGTCGAAGCGCATCGCCACATCGTAGGAACCTGCGGGCAAGCGTGAAAGTACGCGCCAGTCGAGCAACGCCGACAGCGTATCGCCCGGATGCGCCTGCGGGGCGGACAACCGGAAACCCTGCAGCGCCGGGGAATCGTCGGCGATGCGCAACGCCACGCCGTCACGCTGCGGCACGTACTGCCGGGTGTTGTTGCGGGCGTGGCCCGCCAGGCCCCGCTGCGCGAGGGAGTCGAGCGCTTCGCGATCGATCGTGTACACCACGAAGCCCTGCGTCGCGTACACGGGGTGAAACGCCAGGCTCTCGGCATCGAACCGCGCGCGCGCAGCGCGGTACCACGCGGGATCGGGCGCCCAGTAGTCCAGCTGCGGCACCGACGTGAAGCGGTCGTTGAGCGCGATCGCTGTGACGCCATGGTGGGCCACCACCTCGCGTGTGCGCGCCCAGCTTGCGTAAGGACTCAGTGCGTCACGCGCTTCGAGGATCCGCGTGAGCGCCAGCGAATCGTTGGGTGAGCTGTGCTGGTCCACCAATGTGGCGACAAAGTGCCGCGTCATCATGGGGATCGAATAGCTCGTAGCCGGATCGCTCAGGATCACGCTGCCCGCGGGCAGGTGCAGGTCCATCCAGCGCAGCGGAGCGATCCAGCGCTCCACACTCACCGCGGCATCGGCGCGCGCGATGTCCTGCGGGTGCAGCAACGCATGCGCGCCCTCGGCGAGCGGCGCGCGCAGGAGCGCCAGCAGGACCACCATCGCCACCGCCGCGCGCAGGCGCGCCGCGCCGCCCTCGCGCACGCCGGCCACGATGCGGTCCACGGCGAATGCGACCGCGCCCGAGAGTGGAAGCAGCCACACGAATCGCATGAGCAGATAGCCGAGCTTGGGGTGCAGCAACGCCACCAGCGGCGGACAGAACAGCAACAGGGCCACCGCCACCGACGTCGTGAGCAGCACCAGCACCGCAGGCTTCTGGGCGTGCTTCGTATACGCCCACCACGACAACGGAAAGAGCAGCCAGGCGCCGCCGAGCCAGTCCCACAGCACGCCGACCGAGATCACCTTGGCGCTGCCACCCAGCAGCAACAGGCCCTGCGGCTCGAGATGGATGATGTTGTTGGGCGCATACGAAAGCTGCGCGCGCCACAGCAGGTACGGCAGGCACGCCGCACCCAGCAACGCCACGGTCGTGACCATGCGCCGAAGCACTGGCGAGAAGCCGCGGTCGCGTAGAAGCAGCCCCACACCGAGCGCACCGAAGACGACCGCGAACTGCAGCGCCGGGAACACGTGCGCCGCGACGGTGCCGAGCGCCAGGCCGATCGCGGCCAAGCGGCTCGCACGGGTGCGTTGCGACAGGTCGAAGAGCACGGCGGTGATGGTCGCCAGTGCCAACTGGTCGGCGAGCTTGGTCGCGAAGACGGCCTCGCGAAGGTACTGCGTGCCGAGCGAACCGCCATACGTGAGCAGCAGCGCCCAGCCGCCGGCTGCGGCGGTGAGACTTCCGCCGATCAGGAATGCGAACGCTGCCGCCGAGAGCACGAAGAGCGGCGCGAGCAGCGCCGCAAGCCCGCGCCACGCGACGAGCGGATCGGTCTTCGAGAGCGTGGCGATGAGCGCCACGCACGGGTGCCAGAGACCTTTGCGAGGATCGGCGCCCATGGCGCCCGCGTCCTTGAAGAACGCGTCAGTCGGGAACGCATCACCGCCGGCCATCATGCGGCGGATCGTGCCGATGTGATCGGGCGAGTCAGTGTAATACGCCACCGGCGTGCCCAGGCGCGCGCAGTGCAGCGCCGCAAGCAGCGCGGCCACAAGGATCGCCGCCAGCGCGAGCGGATGCAGTTCGTCCGGCGCCGCGGGCTTGGCGGGCTTGCCGGGCCTGGCGGGCTTGGCGGGCACGGGCATCGCGCGCAGCGTGAGCAGCCACAGCAGCGCCGACGGAAGGGCCGCGCCAGTCGTGAGCACGGTGAACGGCATATGCAGCATGCGCGTGACCAGGATCAGCAGCCCGAGCCAGCCGACACCAAAGCCCAACGCCCAGCTGGAGCTGAGCCACACGCCTCCTGGCGGCAGCGCGCCGGTCGCCGAGAGCAGCGCGTGCCCGGGCAGCAATACGAGCGCCGCGAACGCGAGTGTGAGCCGCAAGGCGTCGGGCAGACCCGCAAGGGCACCCGAGGCGAGCAGCCACGGCAGCGCCAACGTGAGACCGGCCAGCACCAGGGCGCGTGCGCGGTTCATCGCACCGCCGGTGCGGCGGCGGGCTTCACGCGGAAGAACGCGATCGCCGGATTCGCCCAGAGCAGTTCAAAACGCTCGGGGCGCGCCGCGAGTGCTGCTGGACGCGAGAGCGAATCGCCCGTGGCCGAGCGCGCGACGACGATCACGTCACGCGTCTCCTGCGCCAGCAACTGCGCCGCGACGCCTTGTGGATCCTCGCCGCGGCACAGTGACGTGACGAGCGAGCGTCGCGCGGACATCTGCAGCGGCGTATAGCCCCAGTCGCGCTCGCCCGAGACACCACCCCAGTACGTGCTGCGGCCCGCGTAGGTGAGGATCTCCTTGCCGCCGCCGAGGTCACAGAAGATCGCATAGACGGGCGTGTGCCAGTAGGCCCACGACATGGCCTCGGCCGTGGCGGCATCGGGGGCGACCCACGCGCTGCAGCTCTGGCCATGTTCGGCGACGAAACCCCAGAGCGCGAACACGAACGTCGGCACCGCGGCCAAGGCGAGCACGGCGCCCGTCAGCACGCGCATCACGGTCCCGCGACGCGCGAGTGCCTGGTAGCCCAGCGCCGCGGGCGCGGCCGCGAGCAGCCACAACAGGTTCAGGAACTTGCTCTGGTTGTTCTCGGGCAGCTTGAGCCCCAGAGCGAGCGCCGCGCAGGCCACGAACAGCACGAGGATGACCGCCGCGTCCGGGCGGCGCTTGGCGCGAGCGACCAACCATACCAGTGCCGCCGGCACGAGCAACGCGCCGCCGGCGAAGAACGAATAGAGCGCGATCGGCGACCAGCCGGGTCCCAGGCGCGAATGCTTCCCGCTCATGATCTCGAACAGGTAGGGCGCGACGCAGATCACGGCAGCGATGGTGGCCAGCATGAGCGTGAGCAGTTGCTGGCGTGCGTGCCACTCCCCCACGAGCGCGGCGCGCGCGCGCCACAACCACCACACGCCGGCGAGCAGCGCGAGCGCCTCGCCGATCACCGTATGGATGAAGAGCGTGGCAGCCAGCGTCACCGCGAAAGCCATCGCGCGGCGCCGATCGGGCTGCTCCGCGAGTTCGAGCAGGCACAGCACCCCGAGCAGGAAGAGCGCGAGTCCCATCGCGAAGGGTGTGAGGACGAGATATTTGTCGCCAAAGAAGCCGAGCGACGCATGCAACTGGCCGAGCGCGAGCGTGCCCAGCACCGAATCCACGCCCGCGCTCATCTGCGCGGCGATATCCGCCCAGCCGCGCACGTGGCCGGCGAACGCGCGACCGGCGATCTGCACCCAGCCGAACGGCGCATAGCCGCCCACGGCGAGTGCGCACGCGAGCAGCACCGCGCGCGGCCGGCCGCCCAGGCGCCGTGTGAGCGCGGCCACTCCGAGCACGACGGCGAACGCCGCCGTGATGTTGCACGCGATGAGCGGCGCGTAGAGATGCTCGAGCGGTTGGTGCATGTGGCGCAACCACAACGTGCCCCACGCATGCCAGCCCCAGAAGTACATGAGTCTGAGACCCGCGAAATACGGGTCTTCCGGAGGGCCTCCGCGCTGCGCGAGTTGCGCCAGCACGGCGCCGTGATACCACCCGTCGGAGCGCGAGGCCAGCACGGGGTTCCCCAGTAGCAAGGCCGCCACGACGAACGACCACAGCGTCGCCGCCGTCCACGCGGCGCGCGTGTGCAGGCCGGCGTCGGTGCGCGAGAGCTTGGGGTCGCCATGGATGTTCGGGGCCTCGGGCCCTGGGGTGCGCAGGGCTTCGACGAGGCAGCCCAGAGCCAGCAGGAGCAACGGCAGCGCCTGTGTGCGCATCCGGCCCGGGGCCAACCAGAGAGTCAGCGCAGCGGGAAGTCCCAGAAGAAACGGCGAGAGAGCGAGCGACGCCAGCGTGCGCCGCGTCGTGTCCCAGCGCGGCCAGATCCAGCCCGAGACGAGCAGCCCGGGCAGCAGGCAGAGCACCATCAGCCGCAGCGGCCGCGCGGCGAGCAAGGGCAGCGGCAAGAGCGCGACCCACAGAGTCGCACCCGCCGCCAATGCCCATGCCGCGCGCCGCAGTCTCATGCGAGCGCGACACCCGCTGCAAGCGCCGAGAGCCGCGACACGTCACCGCCGATATCGGCCAGATCCACGACGAGTCCGGAGACGCCCTTCTCACGCGCATACGCAGCCGACGCGCCAAGGTCGAGCGTGCCCCCCGCGGTGAGTTCCTTCGCGAGCACCGGGAAGTCGGCGATCGCGATCTCTTCCAGCGCGCGCGCGGGCGTCGGCTTCATCATGAATCCCGCGGGGTTGACCGGGCCGATCACCAGGTCCGGCGTGATTCCCCACTCGCGCAGATGGAAGAGCAGGTGCCCCACGTTGTGCGTCTCGAAGCCCGCTTTGGCCCCGAAACGAGACCGAATGAAGGCTGTGAGATGGAAGAAGAACCGCCGGTGCCGGCCCGCGAGCGCCACATCGGTGATGGGTGCGGCGATGACCACACCTTCCAGTTTGGAAGCCCCCAGCGCGGCGTTCTCCAATTCCAGCAGCAGCGGCACCATGCCTGCGAAGTCGCCTGCGACCACGCCCAGCGCGTGCTGCATGCCCGTCAGCCCCAAGCGCGCGAGCGTGACCGGACTCGCGCCCTTCACACGTTTGACAGCCGCGCCGACCAAGCCGGCCTCGGAGGAATCGCGCACATACGCGGGCACGTTCGGCAGCAGCGCCCACGTGGGCACCGGCCGACCGGCCGCGGTGAGCGCCGCGCGGATCACCGGCGAAGGCGCCGCAAGCACGCCGTCGGCGCCAGCCGCGAGACCCTGCGCGAAAGCGGCCGCGAGCGTGGCCGGGTCCTCGTAACGCTTCATGATCTCGCCCGTGACCGCGCGCGGATGGCGACTGACGCCGAGCAGGGTCTCGGCGGACAGCAACAACTTGGGGCTACTCATCGCGCCACCTCCACTTGCGCGCCGTTCTTCTCGCACGACGCGTAGATCGCCGACATCATCCGTTGCACGTCCAGTGCGATCGCCGCGGTGCCCGGCGGCTCCTCGCCGCCCGCGACCCACGCGGTGAACGCGGCGTCTTCGAGCACGTAGGCTTCGCCGTTGAGATCGAAGCGCGAGGGCTGAGGCAGCTCCGGGTGCAGCACCTTCGTGATGCCTGCCGGCCAGCCGGCGCGCGCCTCGCGCAGGTCGAGCTCGATGCTTTCGTTGGTCACGACGAGGGTCCCATTGCTCCCCTCGACCTCGAACGTGGTCGCCGACATGGGATAGCCCTGCACGCTCCACGACGTGTCGAACGTGACTTCGGCGCCACTCGCCAGCTGGAAGGTTGCCTTCACCTCATCCTCGACCACGCCGTAGAGCTTCTTCCATTCGGCCTTCACGGCGACCGGCTGACCCAGGCACCAGCGCAGCACGAAGAGCAGGTGCGACGAGATGTTCGCGACCACGCCGCCACCGGACTTGGAGGGATCGACGATCCAGCCCTTCTGCGGTCCGAAGACCTGCGAGAGGAACATGCTGGAACGCGCACCCTTCACGTCGCCGATCGCGCCCGTGGCGATCGCATGCTGCGCCGCGGCGAAGCTGGGCCAGAACGCCAGCGTGTAGCCACAGCTCACCTTCGCGCCGGGACGGCGCGAGAGTTCGGCGATGCGCTCACCGCTCTCCACCGATTG
The DNA here is from genome assembly GCA_025360715.1 of Candidatus Eiseniibacteriota bacterium. GTDB lineage: Bacteria > Eisenbacteria > RBG-16-71-46 > RBG-16-71-46 > RBG-16-71-46 > CAIXRL01. The sequence goes on from JANYBS010000206.1 coordinate 10,554, forward strand.
CGCGAGCGGCTTCTCGATGAACACGGCCGCGCCGGCTTCGACGCACTGCCGCGCCACGGGCTCGTGCACATGCGGCGGCGTGCAGACCCACACCGCGTCGGGCTTGGCCTGAGCGAGCAACTCGCCCAGCGTCGGATAGAATGGCGCCAAGAAACCCATCCCGCGCAGGCTCTTGCCCAGCGCGGGCGCGAGGTCGGTGAAGCCGACCAGTTCGGCGTCCGGCACCATGCTCAGCACCGCAGTGTGCGCGACGCCGAGCTTGCCCAGGCCCACGACGGCCACGCGCACGCGCTTCGCCGGGCGCGGCATCCGCGCCATGAGCGGCGCCACAGGGATACCCGCGCGGCCGGGCGCGATCGCGCCCTCATCGCCGGGCACCGGCTCGACGAGCACATCGCGCAAGCCGGCATCGAGCGTGCGCCACTTCAGCTTGAAGTCGCGGAACGCGCTGTCGCGGTCGATCTTCGCTGGCGAGATGAGTCCCAGCACGTTGTCCTCGGTGATCGGCGAGCGGCCGAGCACCGCGGTGGCGATGCGCGCCGCGATGAACATGAGCTCGCCCGGCAGATGCAGGTACGGCTTCTTCACGCCGATCTCGGCGCTGAGCCGGTCGAGGAACTGGTTGAACGTGACGCGGTCCGGACCCAGGAGGTCGTAGGCCTTGCCCTGCACGTCGTCGCGCGTGAGGCATTGCACGATGACCTCGTTCACGTCTTCCAGATGGATCGGGTCGAGCTCGATCCTTCCATCGCCGATCACCGGCACCACCGGCAGCCCGCGCAGGTAAGCCGCGAGGTTCGCGACCAAACCGATGCCATGCGCGCCATACACGAGCGACGGGCGCAGGATCACGAACGGCATGCCGCTCGCGCGCACAAGCGCCTCGGCCTCGAGCTTGGTCTGGCCGTACGGCCCGCGCCGCTCGCGCAGAGCCGAGAGCGTGGACGTGAAGACCATGCGCTTCACACCGGCGCGCTTGCAGGCGTCCAGGAGCACGCGCGTGCCTTCCACATTGATGGCGCGCGCCTTCGCCCAGTCCGTCACCGCGGTGGCATTCGCCAGATGGACGACCACGTCACAGCCGGCGACCGCGCGGTCCAGCGACGCCGCGTCGGTCATGTCGCCACGCACCACTTGCAGCCGGGGCTTCGGCAGGCGCAACTCGCCCTTCGGGGCGCGCACGAGCGCGACGACATCGTGGCCTTCCGCCAGCAGGCGGTGAACAAGGCGTACGCCGATGAACCCACCGGCGCCGGTGACGAGGATCTTCATGGCTCCCACTTTCAAGATTTCGGCGAGCCCAGGATCCGGCGCAGCACCGGGCCCAGGACAGGCAGGTTGAACTCCGAGACGAGCTGACGCAGACCCAGGCCCTGCGAGAACGGCACGCAGGCGCCCGCATAGAGCGGGATGAACAGCACGGTGGCGAGCAGCAGCCGAAGCACGCGGTACAGGTTGTTCGGCGGCACGCTCCACGGCAAGTAGCGGTCGAGCGCATACGCGAGCAGGATGCTCAGCACGAGTGGCATGAACGAGCGGAAGAGCGCCGCCGCGACGCCGCGTGCGCTCTCGCCGAGGCCGCGGAAGGCCATGCCGAGCATGATCGAGCCATTGACCACGTAGGTGAAGAACGTCGCCCACGCGACGCCGGTGATCCCGTGGCCCAGGCGCACGGCAGCGATATCGAGCGCGGCGCCCACGGCGGTGGCGATGAGCGCTGCGGGCACGAGCAGCATCTGCCGGCCCACGGTCATGAGCACGACCGACGCAAGGTTCGAGACCGCCAGCCCCACGGCGCCGAAGCACAACACGCGCAACGCGGCGACGCCGGGGATGAACTTGGGCAGCAGCAGCGAGACGGCCTCGCGCGCGAACAAGTACGCGATGCCGCAGAGCAGCGGCACGAAGATCGCCATGCCCTTGACCACGCGGTCGACCGTGGCATGGATGGCTTCGGGCTTGGCGCCGCCTTCGCTGTAGCGCCGCAGCAATTGTGGATAGAGCACGTAGGTGATGGAGTCCGGCAGGTAGAGCAGGAACGTGAGCGCCATCACCGTGAGGCTATAGAGCCCCAGGCTCGCAGTGCCCAGCGTGGGCAGCACGATCAGGCGGTCGACGCTGCGCATGACCAGGCTCGAACTCGTGTAGACGAACATGGGCAGGCCGACCTGGATGAGACGGCGGCTGTCGGCCGACGGCATGGGCGTGAGCGGCGCGATGTGGCGCGAGGGGAAGTGCGCGACGATCGTGGCGATGAGCGTGCCCAGGAACCAGCCCCACAGCAGCGCCCACGGCCCGAATCTCCATATGCCGCCCAGGCCGACCGCGGAGCCGATCACAGCCTGGATGAAGTACCACCGGCTCACCGACGAGATGTCACCATGCGAGCGCATGATGGTGAGCATGTAGTAGCCGATGTTCGTGAGCAGGATGCAGCCCATGGCCAACGAGAGGCCCAGGTAGCCCCACGCGTTCAGGATGCGGCCCGCGCCATGGCCCGCCCACAGGTAGACGCCGCCGATGAACAGGAGCGAGAGCGTGAGGATGTTGAAGAGCCCGGCGCGTGTCACCGAGCGCAGGCCGGCGGAGTCGTTCGCTACCATGCGCGGCGGAACGGCCTGGTCGAGCCCCTGCTGGGTGCCAACCGGCGCGAACACGCCGTAGTCCATGAGCAGCTGCAGGGCGTTCCACTGGCCATAGGCTTGGGGGCCGAGTAATCGGGCGGCGATGAGTCCGCGCATCATGAGCGCCGCCCGCACCACGTACTGGGTGAAAACGAAGCCGATCGAATCGCGGATGAACTTGCGAGGATGCATGGGGGAGTGCTTTTCCTCGAGGGGGGGATCGAGTGTGCTGCGGCTGCGTGGGGATGCCAAGACCAGTGGAAATGAGATGCCTGCGCGACTTAGTATCTACTCATGAACTCTCCAACCTCGCCGCACCTGCCCGCTTCGCAAGGTGGAACACCTGTTCGCGCCAAGTTCCTGCCCATCTCCGTGCCGTGGATCGGCGAGCAAGAGAAGCAGCTCGTGCTCGAGTCGCTGGAATCGGGCTGGATCACGACGGGTCCCAAGACCGCGGATCTTGCGTGCCGCATCGCCGGCCTCGCCGGCACCAAGCACGCGGTCTGCGTGAACTCGGCCACGGGTGCACTGCACCTGGCGCTGGAGGCGATGGGCGTGGGCCCGGGCGACGAGGTGATCACCTCGCCCTACACGTTCGTCGCGACTGTGAACGTGATCGAACACGTGCGTGCGACGCCCGTGCTGGTCGACATCGAGCCCGACACGTTCTGCATCGATCCCGCCAAGCTCGCGGGCGCGATCACGCCGCGCACGAAGGTCGTCATCACAGTCGACTACGGCGGCCACCCATGCGACTACGACGCCATCCGCGCGCACACGCAGCCGCGCGGCATCCGCATCCTGAACGACGCCGCGCACGCTTTGGGCGCTGCCTACAAGGGCAAGCCGGTGGGTTCGAGCGCGCTGGCCGACGTGACCGCGTTCTCGTTCTATGCGACCAAGAACCTCACCACGGGCGAAGGCGGCGCCGCTGTCACGGACGACGCCGCGCTCGCTGAGCGCATCTCGCTCCTGAGCCTGCACGGCATGAGCCGCGACGCGTGGAAGCGCTACACGGATACGGGCTCGTGGTATTACGAAGTCGTCGCGCCGGGCTGGAAGTACAACATGAGCGACGTCGCCGCCGCGATCGGTCTGGGCCAGCTGGAGCGATTCGACGAATTCCAGGAGCGCCGCGCCCGCATCGTCGCCCGCTATCACGCCGGGCTCGGCGACTGCGAGCTCGTGCGCCTGCCGGGCGCGCGCGCGAATGTGACTCATGCGTGGCACCTCTTCCCCATCGGCCTGGAGCTCGAGAAGCTTGCCATCGACCGCGGCCGCTTCATCCAGGAACTGCGGGCCGAGAACATCGGCACGTCGGTGCATTTCATCCCGATCCACTATCACCCGCACTTCCGCGACTCGCTCGGGCTTGGGCCCGGCGCCTTCCCCGTGGCCGAGGATGCGTACTCGCGCGCCATCACGCTGCCGCTGTTCCCGCGCATGAGCGACGCCGACGTCGACGACGTGATCGCCGCGGTGCGCAAGATCGCGACCGCGTTCCGCCGCTGACGAAGGCCTGCCGGGGACGCGCGCGTTCATGCGGGGTCGCTCTGCGCCTGGCCGAGGGACTTGAGCGACAGCCCCTCGTGATGCAGGTAGTACAGGCCCACGGCGGTGATCGGCAGCCACTGCGAGAGGAAGTAGAACCAGCCGTAGGCGCTTGCGGGCGCCTTGCCGACGCCATAGAGCGCCAAGCCGGCGGTGCACGCGATGTTGAGCGTGCCCACGTAGCCCGGCGCCGCCGGGATCATGATGCCGATCGCGGTGACCACGAGCATGACGAGCCCTGCGTACCACGGCAGCGCGATCCCGAGCGACCAACCGGTGATCCACAACGCCACGGCGAAGCAGCCGAACATGCCGAACGACAGCGCGAA
>JANYBS010000180.1 GCA_025360715.1 Candidatus Eiseniibacteriota bacterium
AGACATCCAGCGCGAACTCGACCGGCGCCGGCCGGGGCAGAGCGCCATCACCACGCAGCGCAAGGAGGCCGATCAGGTCGAGATCGTCTCGGGCGTCTTTGAAGGCGTCACGCTTGGCACGCCCATCATGATGCTCGTGCGCAACAGCGACCAGCGCTCCAAGGACTATGACGCGCTCAGAGAGGTGTTCCGCCCCGGCCACGCCGACTACGCGTATCAGGAGAAGTATGGCGTGCGTGACCATCGCGGCGGCGGACGCTCGTCGGGCCGCGAGACCGTGGGCCGCGTCGCAGCCGGTGCGCTGGCCAAGGCCGCGCTCGCAGGCGTGGGCGTGAGCATCGTCGGCGGCACCGTGCGCGTTGGCGCGCTGCAAGCGCACCGACGGGATTGGGATGTGGTCGAGAGCAATGCCATCCGCTGCCCGGACTCCGAAGCGGCGGCCGCGTTCATCGCGCTGATCGAACGCACGCGCGATGCCTTGGACTCGATCGGCGGCGTGGTCGAGATCGTCGCGCGCGGCGTACCGGCGGGCTGGGGCGACCCGACCATGCAGAAGCTCGACGCGCAGCTCGGCGCCGCGATGCTGAGCATTCCGGCCACCAAGGGCGTGGAGATCGGCGGCGGGTTCGGTATGTGCGAACTCCATGGCTCGCAGGCGAACGACGTGTTCGACGGCGAGCGCCACACGAGCAACTTCTCGGGCGGCATCGCCGGCGGCATCTCGAACAGCGCCGACATCGTGGTGCGGGTCGCGGTGCGGCCAGCGACGAGTATCGGCAAGCCGCAGGTCATGGCCAAGAAGGGCGGCGGCACCGAGATCGTGGCGATCGAAGGCCGCCATGACCCGTGTATCTGCCCGCGCGTGGTGCCGGTCGCCGAGGCCATGATGGCCATCACGCTCGCCGATGCCTGGCTGCGCCAGCGCGCTTTGCGCGGGCGCGCGAAGTAGACCGGCTTTGACCCGCTTGCGAAGGCGGTGCTAGGCTCGTGCTGTTGCAATCCCTTCGGCGGAGGATTCCTGTGGTTCTCTGTTCTTGGTATCGGACTTGGCGCTGGTACGGCGACGCGTGGCGTGGCCGGGAGACCGCGTTCGTCCGCTGAGGTGCTGCAAGCGAGAGCGATCTTCCAGCCCATGCCGAAGCGGCGTGGGCTTTGTGTTTGAGAGCCGCACGCCTCACCGCAGACCCGCCGATCGAGAGACCTGATGCTCGTCCTGCTCAAGCCTGGAACACCCGAGACGACTGCGAACGACGTCATGACGCGCCTGCGCATGGCGGGCCTCGCCGTGCACCGCACGGACCACGATGCCCAGGTGCGCATCGCCGCGATCGGCGATCTGAGCGCGGTCGATTGGGAGGCTGCCAAGACCTGGGCCGGCGTGGAATCCCTGGCCAAGTTGGCCAAGCCGTTCAAGCTCGCTTCGCGCGCTTTCCGCCCTCACGACACGCTCATCTCGGTCGGCCGCGCCACGATCGGCAGCGAGAAGATCGTGATCATGGCTGGCCCCTGCTCGGTGGAAGGTGAGGAGCAAGCGTTCACGATCGCGGAGCGAGTGGCCAAGGCCGGCGCCACGGTGCTGCGCGGCGGCGCCTTCAAGCCGCGCACTTCTCCGTACGCGTTCCAGGGCCTTGGCGAGGAGGGTCTTAAGATCCTGCGCCGCGCCGCAGATGCATTCGGGCTGGCAGTGATCTCCGAGGTCATGGACACCGCGCAGGTGGGGCTGCTGTCGCGCTATGCCGACATTCTGCAGATCGGCGCGCGCAACATGCAGAACTACTCGCTGCTGCGCGAGGTGGGGCACACGCAGAAGCCGATCATGCTCAAGCGCGGACTCTCGAGCACCATCGAGGAATGGCTCATGTCGGCCGAGCACATCATGGCGCAAGGCAACCAGCAGGTCATGCTGTGCGAGCGCGGCATCCGCACGTTCGAGACCTACACGCGCAACACGCTCGATCTGAATGCCGTGCCCGTGGTGAAGGAACTCTCGCACTTACCCATCATCGTGGACCCCTCGCACGGCGTGGGTATTCGCGACAAGATCGCGCCAATGGCACGCGCGTCGGTCGCCGCGGGCGCTGACGGCTTGATCATCGAGGTGCACCACGACCCCGACCACGCGCTCTCCGACGGCCCGCAGTCGCTGTACCCGGACCAGTTCGACAGCCTGGTCGCGCAGATCCGCACGATCGCCGGCGTGGTGGGGCGGACGGTCTAGGGGCGGCTAGGAGCCGACCTTCACGAACTCGGTAGTGCCCGAAGCGGTGCCGCCACCGATCAGGTCGCGCACCTCCACGCGTAGTTCGTAGCGGCCTGCGCGCAGTGAGCCTGTGGCGGCGGTGACGAATTGCCGCCGGTGAGAGCCGGCGCTGTTCTCTTCCCGCGACGATTCGATGAGCACGGGTCCGGGCTCCGCGTTGCGGCGCTCGGCGACGGCCCGGATCGTGTCGTGGAACGAGAACCGCGTCTCTCCGTTTGGCGCTGCGACAAGGTGGTCCAGCTCGTAGTAGGCGGTCACGACGTTCGCATCCGAAAGTTGGTGACTCAGGTTGGGTTCGATGCGTACCCCTCCGGGTCCGGCTGACATCGACGGATCGCCGCAGACCAGAACAAGATCGCTCATCGCGAGGCCCGCCGGCACCGGATCGACGCGCGGGCGCAGATGCACGACGCCGCGTCGTCCGCCTCGCGCGGCCACGGCAAGATCGATTCGGAAACCACCCGGCGGGACGGTGGCGGCGAAGGTGGCGACTTTCTGGGCGGCCGGGTCGCAGGCGGATATCGCGAGTAAACTCGACTCGCGCTTCAATACCGACCCGTCATCGGCCACAACCGCCCACGATCCAACCATAGAGTCCGCTGGCCCGCCGGCGGCCGACACGTGCGCAAGGATGATCGTGCTGTCGCCCACGAGGAATCGCGAGACTTCGCCGGCTACTTTCATGGGCTGCGCACCAGGGGCGAGAGCCCGGAATACTCCCCGGCCGTCACCGACCTCCGCCAGCTCCGGGTGGTTCATAAGCGAGTCTGACTCTGGACGGGGATCATCTCTATCTTGATCCAGCGAAGGCCGCAATTCGTACTCATGCCTGAGCCCCAAGTCCACCATGACCGCGCGGATGCCAAGCTTCGCGTAGGTCCACAGCTGCATGTTGTACGGGTAGCCGTTGGGGCCAGGGCCATATTCCTGGTAGACGAACGGTCCAACCGCGTAACCGATGATTTTGGGCTCCTTGTAAGTGAGCTCGGAGTTGTTATAGAAGCCCGTTTGAGCCCGCGCAGGATTGAACAGGATGCCTGTGGGAGGCCCATAGCGCACGAACAGGTCTGCACGTGCATCCCAGTACAAAACGCCGCGGTCGCGGAACAGGAAGAAGGCAAGAGACACGCGGGTCCGATAGTCCAGCAGTGCTTCGTTCTCTGGAGTGGTCAGATCCGGATCCACGTCGCGCCAGCGCGACTCCCCTGCGACACGGTTGGCCGATGTGTCACTAGCACCCGGCACGGTTACGAGGCCCGCGTCTCCGTCGAAGTGCTTGCGCAGATCTGCGTTCATCCCGTCGCGAGCCAACCGAAATGCCGTGTCAGCGTATGCGAGTTCGCCCAGACGATAGGACGACGCTCCAAGAACGAGGAGCGGCTCTATTCCGCCCAGGTCAGCCCGCCTAGCGCGCAGGGCAGCTCGAAGTGCGTCTTTCGGGCGGCCCTCGAGCAGTAGCAAAGCACTTGCCGCACACCATGGCCCAGCACTGTCGGGCGCCAGTTCCGTTGCCTGGGCGAAGCACTTCAACGCTTCGTCGAGCGACGACCGTTCCGTGCTCAGCAGCCAGTCCTCCTTCCACTCCGCACCCAGCTCGCACCACGTGCTGGGATCCGCAGGCCGCAGCGAAGCTGCGCGCTCGAAGCACGATCTGGCCTGTGCCCGATCACCGCACTCGCGTCGCGCACGGCCGCAGGCGAACCAGATATCGTACCGTTGAGGCGCCAAGTCCAAGGCGGCCGTGAAGTCACGCAGAGCCGCGATTCGCGACTCGAGGTCGGCCTTCGCGAATCGCTGCTTGCCTCGAGCGAGGAGATCATCCGCGCTCGAGATCGGCCGGTCAGCTGCGCGCGCGGGTGCGCTCAGTGTCAGGAGTACAAGACATGCCCAAGCCGCAGTCAAGATGACTCGTGAAAACAACATATGCTTCCTCACTGGGCCAAAAACGTCCGGCACCTCGATGGGCCGACATCGACCTGTGGACCACCGTTTTACTTCGAGCGGTCCAGTCAAACGCACTGCGGCACTACGGCAACACAGCGATCCGCCGCTCGCGAGTCCGGCCTCCCGAGCGCAGCTGGATGAAGTAGAGCCCCGGCTCGACCGCGCCACGTGGAATCGACCACTCGAACTGGCCCGGGCCTTGATAGAGCGCTGACTCGCGCATTCGACCGTTCAGGTCGAATAGCGCGACCGTCGCGCTCGTGGGATCCGGCACCACGAATTGCACGTGCAACGCATCACGTGTGGGGTTGGGATACGGCGCGGATAGCGCCAGCGCGCCTCCGCCGACCCGCAGCGGATACTCTGCGGAGTACGCAGGCCCAGCCGCCCGCGTCCACGCGACGCGATACCGATACGTGTGGCCGCCGATCGCGGTCGTATCGGTGAATACGCGCTCGCCCGCGCCGTCATCGGCAAGCACACCTAGAGTGTCCCAACGGGCAGTGCCCATCTCCGATCGCTGCAGGTACCACCGGAAGAGCGGATCGAATGTGAGCGCGTGCCAGTGGGTCTTCACTCGGTGCGGTCGCACGTCAGCGGAGATCAGCGTCGCGGAACTCACCGGGAGCAGGGTCTCGCCGACTCCAGTCATGAGCGTATCGGCGCCATCGATCCATTGCAGCCGGTAGCCGTACGTATGACCTTCTTGCACGTTGGTGTCGACGGCCATCAACGTGTCGCCCGAAGCTACCACTGCACGAACATCCGCCCACGCCCCGCCGTCCTGGCGGCGCTGGAGCGTCGCCGAGAATCCCACGCCATGGTCCAGGAACCAGACGAGCCGGATGCCGTCGGGTCGAGGGATCGCGTAGGTCGCCTGCGGGTCCGGAGGCGTCCAGCCGCTGCGGATCTCGACGAAGTAGCCTTGACCGTGTGACGTGTACTGGACCTGATAGCCGTACCAACGCCCGGGCAGAACGGTCTTGTCGTCGAACTCCACGACTCCGGCGTCACCGCGCAATGTCGCCACGAATTGTCCATAGTCTGCGTAGCGTGGTACGACGGCATCTTCGGCGCGATACAGACGAACGACATACGTGGAATCCCCAGGGGCGATGTGCCAGCGCGTCCGCACCTCATGCGCGTGTGACTCGCACCCGATCGAATCCACCCTCGCCGTTGGCGGCAATAGCTTGAGCCACGCTCCTTCGTGCACGGAGTCATCAGGTTCCTGCCAGCGCAACCGAACAAACGCGGTCTCGGGAAGAGCGGGGTCAGCCACCTCGAAGTCGGGGTAGCTCGGGAAGGTCACCGAGAAGCGCAGATGATCGTCGAAGTCCGGGCCAATGCCCGCGTACGCGTACACAAGCGTGTCGAGAGTCAATGTGTAGGCGAAGCCGTGGGCATCGGTGGGCACCTTCCAGTCGAGCCAGGCCTGCGTGGGATTGATCTGTACTGAGACCAACAGTGGCGGCGTGAGCGTCGTGACACTCTCCGGAGCGCTTGAGAACTCGTCAAAACCGTCGCCGAAGATCAAGCGATAGGCCCAACCACTCTGCGGCGGGCGCAAAGCATCGCGATACTCGAACCAGCCCCCTTGGCTGCCCGGGAAGATGAGCACAGTGGACCATGGACCTTGCCGTGTCGGTGCGCTCTGTACGTAGGCGTGGAACCCGGCAGCATTCGGCGTGACGTACCACCCCACAGTGGCTCCATCGCTATGCGGCAGAAAGTAGCCGGCCGCCTGGAAGGCAGGCACCGTGTCGCTCACCGCCTGTGTCGCGTGCACGCCGGAGGAATCGGCATAACTCAAGCGGATCGCGGTCACGCGGCCCAGATGAAGCGGCTGCTCCCCGACCACGAATCTCCCATCGGCATCGGCGATGATGGAGTCGCGGTCGCCCCAGGGCCCAAGATCATATCGGCGCTGGACGGCCGCGTGGCCGAACGCCTGGGTGTAGTCGATCCAAGTTGCGCTGATGTGGCGCGCGTCCCCGAGACTGTTCAGGAGAACCGGCTCGGCGCGGACGGGAGCCGGCGCAGCGGCGATCGCGATGAGCATCACGACGCACGCCAAAAGAGTCTCAAGGGGTGAACGCAATCTCACGGCGCCACAACCGCTCACGTCCGGGCCGCTCTGCGCAGCGGGAAGCCACTGCTCGTTCGGCGTGGCGCAGGCGATGGCGGGGAGCATGGCGAGCCCATCGACTGCGAAAAACCGGGTGATCGCGAAGCTCAGGCGGCGAAGCGGCATGGATTCACTCCCCCGGTCGAGGTCCAAGCACCCTACACCCGTGCGCGGAGGATATTCCATAGTCTCTTCAGTGCGGGGGACGGCCTGGGTTCAGCGCCCGATCACGACCCGCTGCACGTCGCGGTGCTGGCCATTCTCGAGGCGCAGGAAGTACACGCCGGCCTCGAGGGCGCCCTGGTCAAGCGCGAACGTGAATGCGCCGGGGCCCACGTAGCTGCGCACCAGGCGCACGCGGCCGCTCACGTCGAGCACGCTCAGGTGACTTGGCGTGGCATCGGGCAGCGTGAAGATCGCCGAGAAACCTTCGGGCGCGGGATTCGGGCGCGCGGGGCCCAGTCGCACGCCGCGGCCGACCGCGGTCACCGAAGGCGACGCCGTGGAGCCCACGATGCCACTCTGCGCCCACACCAAGCGATAGACGTATTCGTGGCCTGGCGAACGATCGCTATCCACGAACATGCGCAGGCCCGGCAGTTCGCTGTAGGAAGTCCCCAGCGTATCCCACACGCTCGAAGTGCTCTCGCGGCGGATCACGCGCATGGAAAAGTAGGGATCATCGGGCGTGACCTGCCAGCGGATGTTCACGCCAAAGGCCTGGGGCTCAACCGCAAGCAAACTGGCGGTCATCCGCGGCAACGTGCCCGCGATCGCCGCGCAATGCAGAGTGTCACCGGCGTCGGCCCATGCAAGGCGATACTCGTAGACCTGCCCGGGGACGGCGGTGAAGTCGTCGAACCCCACCGAGTCCACGCCCACGAAAGCCGCCAGCGGCTGCGAGTAGACGTAAGCGAGATTCGCCCACGCAGCACCCGGCATGCGGCGCTGCAGGATGCCGTAGAAGCCGCGCTGCGCCTGGCCCAACGACGCTGCCGCCATCGCCGACGTCTGCCAACTCACCGTGAGACGATCGGGCCGCCCGCGAGCCAGCCCGTGCAACGGCGCCTGCGCCGTGAACCCCGAGACCTCCGCCGAGGTGCCCACGCCCCAGCACAGGCGGTATCGGTAAGAGTGGCCCGGCTGCACGGAAGCGTCGGCGTAGGTGAACGACTCGCCGCGGCTCGTGCGATAGATCGTGACCGGTTCGAACTCGCGACCGTCGTCGCTGCGTTCGAGCGCGACCACGAAGCGCGTATCGACGGGCCGGATGCTCCAGTGGGTGACCACGCGCGAAGCGCCGAACTGCGCGCCGACCGCGAGCGCCATGGGAACATCGAGCACGGTGGTGTCGGCGGCCGAGAAGCGCGCCACGCCATCGCGCGCCGTCCAGCGTACGCGGTGGATGAGTCTCTGGCCCTGGCGCGTGGCGTTCGCGGTGTAGATGGCGTGCCCGTCGCCGTCGGGCTGCAGTTCACCAGCCTCGATCTCGGGACCATCGTCGATGCGCTGCAGGATCACCGGCGGCGCGATGCCCACATCCGGCAGGTACCAGTCGAGATCCACCTGCTGCGGCGAAGACGTCTTGGCGAAGAGCTCGGGCGCGGGCGGGGCCATCTCGGCATGACGGTGGACGGGAGCGACCGCGGCCGAAGCAGCGGACGCGGCCGCCCAGACCAGCGCCGCCAGGGCGATGGCCGGTGACCGACACCACTTCACTTCGGGCGTGAACCGTGAGCGCATCAAGCTCTCCACCGTTCGGGTCGCCGCCGACGCTACACCCGGCCGGGGAAGGACTTCCAGCATTTGTTCAACCCGGTGGCAGGACTCCGCCACGGAAGCGCTCGAGCAACTCCTCGCGCTCGATCACGAACAGGCGCAGGCAGGCCCGGCTGGCGCCCACGTAGAAGAGTTCCTCGGCGCGGGTGTACGCCGGCGATTCGAGCGCGGTCAGGATCACGATGTCGCGCTCCAGCCCCTTGAAGCGCGAGATGCTGTCCACGAGCACGCGCCGCGGATCGCCGGCGTGGTCGTGGGTCGTCTCGTACGCGCCGATCCGGCCGTCCTCCACCACGCGCGTGAACTCGCGCCGGCTGCCGGTGAGCACGGCGATCGCTGCGGGCTCGACAGCCTCCTCGTGGATGAGGCGGTGCAGGCAGCGGCTGAGTTCGCGGCGCATCTGCGCGTCATCGCGCACGGCGATGCACTCGGGCAGCGGGCCTTCGGGACCGCCCGCGCGCTTCGCGTGCGCCGCCGAGAGCGTGATGAGCGCCGCGTGGATGCCGCGCGAGTTGCGCAGGTTCTCGTCGAGCTCGTAGCGGTCCAGCGTGTCGGCCGGCCAGCCCTTGCGTTCGTGATAGATGCTCTGGCCCGGGTCCTGGAACACGTAGAGCGTCGAGACGCCCGGCTCGGCGAGCGCGAACTCCATCGCCTCACGGTCGCGCGCGCCGAAGTCCTGGCCCTCATCGACCACGATCGCGTCGAAGCGTTCGCGCAGACGGTCGAGCGCTGTCTCGAATGCGGCGGGAAGCATCTGCGTGAAGTACGCATCGGGCCGCGAATCGGCGCCGGGCGCATCGGGATCCTTCACGTCGAGTCCCGCACGGAGCGCCCATCGATAGTAGAGCTGGTGGATGGTCGCGATCTCCAGGTTCGCGTGCTCGCCGGCCGCCTGACGCAGGTGGTCGGCGAGCGGCCGATTGAAGCACGTGAGCAGCGTCCGCGCGCCATCACGCGCCAGCCGCAGGGCCTTATCGAGAGCGAGGCAGGTCTTGCCGGTGCCGGCGCCGCCTTCGATGAGCACGCGGCGGCGTGAATCGAGCATGCGGGTGACCACGAACTGCCGCTCGGTGAGTTGCGCGATCTGCTCGCGGCCCGGGCGCAATAGCGCGCCCAGAGGCAGGCGCAACTGGAAGCTGCGGCCGAAGGCATCTCGGAAACGCTGCGCGCCCGCGGCGCCCGGTGGCTCGAGCGCATCGGGCATGTTCCAGTGATCGAACATGGCGTCGATGCTCGCAGCGAGCCGCGGCATGTCGTCGGCGAAGACGGTGTTGCCGGCGTTCGCGTCTGCCGCCAGTGGGAACGCGGGCCGGCTGGAGTCCGGAAGGATCACGCCGTAGCCGCCCGGCACCTTCCAGTTCTGGCAGCTGGGGAGTTCTTGCAACTTGCGGTCCACATCGTGACGCGCCTGACGGGCCTGATCGAACGGGTCCTTGATCGGGTACACGTCGCCGGTGAATGAGCGGCTCGTCCATTGTCCGGTGCCCGCATCGCGCGAGACCGCGCCGCCCTTGACTTCGAGCACCAGGAATCCGCGGGCGGGGTCGAGGACAAGGAAATCCACCTCGCTCTCGCGCGCGGACCGCGAACGAGACGACAGCAGGTTCGTCCAGGCGAAGACAGTGAACCGGCCATCGAGCTCGGCCGCGAGCGTGTCGTAGACATCGACCTCCGCGCGCCGGTACTCATTGCGGCGGATATCGTCCGGTACGCGGTCGGGAAACATCGTGGCGTGCGCCAAGCGGCCATCCGGGGCTGAGGTCTGCGGCGCGGCCAATGGGCCAGGACGCGGGACCAGCGTTCGAGGAACGTGCCGGGGGAGAGCGCAGTGCCGCGCCGCCCACAGGGGACGCGCTGAGCATAGCCGATGCGCGCTGGGCCATCTTGGCGCGGTCGCAAGCGGCACCGCCCTGCGCCGCTTGACGGCCCCAGCGAAATCGCATTTACTGCTCGGCCCGAAGGGCGATTAGCTCAGCTGGTAGAGCACCTGCTCGACAAGCAGGGGGTCACTGGTTCAAGTCCAGTATCGCCCACCATCCTCGCGGCGTTCCCACGCCGCTTTCAGACCCTGACGGCCTTCGGCCGGCGGGGTCTTGTGTTTTGGCTGCTTTCGCATGCCCTGTGCTAACTTGCAAGCTTACGGATGCTGTTCTGCGCACCTCCTCACACGTGGAAACCCCGAGACCATGAGCCAGGCTCCCGAATACACCGGTCCCGACCTTTCGCATTACCCCGGCGGCGAGTCGCTCTACCGCCTGCGGCATTCGGCGGCGCACGTGCTCGCGACTGCCGTGCTCGACTTGTTCCCCGACGTCAAGGTCGCTGGCGGCCCGCCGGTCGACAATGGCTTCTACTATGACTTCGCCAAGGCGACGCCGTTCACTCCCGAGGACCTGGAGAAGATCGAGGCGCGCATGCGCGAGATCGTCGCCGAGGATCAGGCATTCGAATACGCCGAGGTGTCAAAAGAGCAGGCGGCGAAGATCTGGGCGAACGAGAAGTACAAACTGCACTTCCTCTCGGTGATCCCCGAGGGCGCCAAGGTCACCACGTATCTCAACGGCAAGTTCCTCGACCTCTGCCGCGGACCGCACGTGGCGAGCACGGGTGCGCTCAAGTCGTTCAAGCTCACGCACGTGGCCGGCGCGTACTGGCTGGGCTCCGAGAAGAACGAGATGCTCCAGCGCATCTACGGCACCGCGTTCGCGACGCCCGAGGAGATGACCGAGCATCTGGCACGCATCGAGGAGGCGCTCAAGCGCGACCACCGGCGTCTGGGCAAGGAACTCGACCTGTTCTCGATCCACGAAGAGGTCGGTGCGGGGCTTGTGCACTGGCATCCCAAGCTGGCGATGGTGCGCCACGTGCTGGAAGGCTTCTGGAAGGACGAGCATCTCAAGGCCGGCTACGACCTGGTCTACACGCCTCACATCTCGAGTGAGAAGCTCTATGAGATCTCGGGCCATCTGCAGAACTACGCCGACATCATGTACTCGCCGATGACCATCGACGAGCAGGCGTATCGCGTGAAGCCGATGAACTGCCCGAACCACATCATGATCTACAAGAGCCGCAAGCATTCGTATCGCGAGCTGCCCGTGCGCTTCGCTGAGCTGGGCACCGTGTACCGCTACGAGCGCAGCGGCGTCTTGCACGGCATGGAGCGCGTGCGCGGCTTCACCCAGGACGACTCGCACATCTTCTGCACGCCCGACCAGTTGCAGAGCGAGATCGAGGGCGTGCTCAAACTCATGGACCTGCTGCTCACCACGTGCGGCTATCAGTACAGCTGCTATCTGGCGACGCGACCGTTCGAGAAGTACCTGGGCTCCGACGAAGAGTGGGAGTTCGCGACGAACGCGCTCAAGCAGGCGCTCGAGGCGCGCGGCCTGCCGTACGAGATCGATGAGGGCGGCGGCGCGTTCTATGCGCCCAAGATCGACGTGAAGCTCAAGGACGCGCTCGGCCGCGAGTGGCAATGCCCCACGGTCCAGGTGGACCTCAACCTGCCCAAGCGCTTCGGCGTGTACTACACCGGGCCCGACGGCCAGGATCACGAAGTGATCATGCTGCACCGCGCGCTCTATGGATCGCTCGAGCGCTTCGTGGGCATCTTCATCGAGCACACGGGCGGCGAGTTCCCCGTATGGGTCGCGCCGACGCAAGCGCTCATCATCCCCGTGCATCCCAAGGCATTCGACTACGCGAACGCCACGGCCGACATGTTCAAGGCTGCCGGCATCCGCGTGGAGATCGACACGCGCGACGAGAAGCTGGGCGCCAAGATCCGCGACGGCGAGATGCAGAAGGTGCCGTACCTGGTGGTGGTCGGCCCGCGTGACGCCGAAGCCGGCACGTGCGCGCCGCGCCGCAAGGGCCAGGGCGACCTTGGCACGATGCCGCGCGAGGCGGTCATCGAGCGCATCACCGAAGAGATCCGCACGCGCGCGCACTAGTACTCGCGCATCGCAGAAACACGAAGACCCCGCGGGCTCGACGCTCGCGGGGCCTTCGGCTTATTGGAACCGATACCCCGCGCCCAAGCGGAAACACTGCAACGTGCGGTCCTTGAGCACGAGTTCGTACCAGCGTCCGCCGACCAGGACGCGATCGCGCGGGTTGGGCTGGAACTCGTAGCGTATCCCTGCAGCTGCGACGCCGCACCAGCCTGTGGTCCCCGGCACCTTCACCTCCTGGCCCGTGGCGCCGTCGATGAAGGTCTGGTCGCTGCCGAAGCCGCTGTCGAAGTATCCGTAGCCCGCGCCGGCATCGATCCACCAGTCGCGCGCGAACCGCAACATTGGCGAGAGGACCAGGTCGTACGCTCGGCCGCTCACCAAGGTCGCGTTCGCAAGGCTCGTCGGGACTGCGCCGTTCGAGTTGTAGTAGCCCGAGTAGATCGCTGACGAGTTCGGGAAGTCGTGGTACTCGCCGCGCGCGGCGAGCGCCCACGGCGAACGCCCGCGCCACTCCACGCTGAGCGCCACGTCGATACCGGCGTTGTAGCGGCGGCGTACTTCGCTGGGCGAAGCCATCCAGCCGATGCCCGCTTCGCCGATCAGGCACAGCGGGAGGCGGGCGGTGGAGTCGGCCTTCGCGGACGCCGTCGCGGGAGCGGGCGCGAGCGGATCGGCGCCGGCGTGAGCGGCAGGCGCGACGAACAGCACGAAAACGGGGAAGCGCGTTGCCAGAATATTGCTGCGCATGCCACCTCCAGGAGTCCGGTCGATATGACGAAGGCTCCGGGGACGGCGCCCGGAGCCTTGTCGCCAGCTTACGCCGCAGCGAAGGACCGCGGCGAGTGCAAACCGTGTCGGTCAGATCTTGAAGATGATGCCTCCCGAAGCCTGGAAACCGCTCGGCCACCAGGTGGCCTTCGCGCCCTTGCTCGAGGAGCCGGTCACATCGTCCTTGGCGCTCGCCATGCCGACGTAACGGCCGACCTGGCAGTTGAGGCCCACCGACTGGCTGAGCATCATCACGCCACCGACGCGGCCCGAGAGCGCGAAGCGGTTGACGTTCGAGGTCTCGATCGAGGTCGGGTAGTCCGGGCCGCCTTCAAACTTTGCCTTCCCGGACCAGAACTCGAGCCCCGGGCCGAAATAGAGGATCGCTCGGTCGCCGATCTTGACGGCGCGGTCGCCGCCGATGCGGACGTTCCACGAGCTCTGCGAGTACTTGAAATCGGTGTCCGTCGCTAACGCCGACTTGTCAGTCTCGTTGAACCTACCGATACCGGCATTGAACGCGAACGCATAGTCCTTGCTCATGAGGCGCCAGTAGGAGATGCCCACGCCGACCTCGGGGTGGGTGTATGCGCTGATGTATTTGCCCGTCGACGAGTACAGATCCGCTTCACCGTTCGTGATCTGGATGCCCAGGTAGCCCGGCTTGGACTCCGCGGCGAACGCGGCCGTCGTGGCCAGCACGCCAAGGGCGAGCATCAGGATGATCGAGAGCTTCTTCATGGTTCCTCCGGTTCGATCCGTTCGCCGAGACCGTCGTGGTCGCGACCTTGAGCCGAAGCTAGGCAAGGCTCATGGGGCTGTCAACGGGGCGGCGGCGTACCCGACTTGCGCGGCTGGACCGGGCCCTGTAGGCTGCATCACGTTCAAGTAGAAGCCCCGCGCTTCTCACCCCCAGCGGACCGTAAGGTCTCGCGACGGGTCCAGGCCGCTCTTCGCATGTCGTTCCAGTTCCACCACATGCGGCCGAAGACTTCCGGCACTCCTTGTGCGCCGGGCGGGGTCGTCTGCGCGACCCCGCCCGGCGTATTCGTTTTGGCCTCATGGCCGACCGAGCCGAACGGGGAAGTCACTCTCAACGGAGGAACCGCCCATTTCCATTCCGCCGAAGCAGCAGGAAGCGCGCGTCAATGAGCGCATTCGTGTGCCGCAGGTCCGCGTGATCGGGGACGACGGCTCCCAGGTCGGGATCCTAGCCACTCGCGATGCGCTGGCCATGGCTCAGGCCAAGGGCCTTGATCTGGTTGAGGTCGCTGCGACCTCGCGCCCGCCCGTGTGTCGCATCATGGACTACGGAAAGTTCAAGTACGAACAGAACCTGCGGGCCCGCAAGGCCAAGAAGAACCAGCACCAGATGCAGCTGAAAGAAGTGAAGATGCGTCCGAAGATCGAGGACCACGACTACGACTTCAAGCTGCGTCATGCGCGCGCGTTCCTCGAGGATCGCGACAAGGTCAAGTTCACGGTCACTTTCCGTGGCCGCGAGATCGCGCACCAGGATCTGGGATACAAGATCATCGAATCCATCATGCAGGACCTGGCGGACGTGGCGATCGTCGAGACGCCGCCGCGTACCGAGGGCAGGACGCTCTCGATGGTCATGACGCCGAAGGCTGCAAAGCCAGTCACGGGAAGTGGCAAGACGGGCGGCGGTTCCGAAGACGCGCCGCCGGCGAACTGAAAGGACGAACAAGATGCCCAAGATGAAGAGCAACCGGGCCGCGGCGAAGCGGTTCAAGATCAGCGGCACCGGCAAGGCGATCCGTCGCAAGTCGAACCTGCGTCACGGCATGGTCGCCGATAGCCGTGGCACGAAGCGGAAGAAGGGCTCGTCGGTCGTTGTGGCCGCCGCGGACCAGGCTCGTGTGCTTCGCATGCTGGGCCAGCGCTAGACCACTTCGATCACCCCCGAACCCACCCGTCCCCGCGCCGTGACTCGCTCACGTTGTCCGCTGAAGGGGAGCCTCACCAGGCGCCGGGCAGGAGGAATAGAGAGATGCCTCGTTCCAAGACAGTAGTCCCAGGCCGCGCACGCCGTAAGAAGATCATGAAGGCCGCGAAGGGCAACTTCAGCGGCCGTCGCAAGCTCTACCAGACGGCGCGCGAGACCCTGACGCGCTCACTGCAGTTCGCCTACGAGCATCGCCGCAACAAGAAGCGCGAGTTCCGCGCGCTGTGGATCACGCGCATCAACGCCGCCGCGCGCATCCACGGGATGTCGTACTCGGCGCTCATCTCCGGCCTCAAGCAGGCCGAGATCACGATCAACCGCAAGGTGCTGGCCGACCTCGCCGTGCACGACCTGCCGGCGTTCGCCCAGCTGGCCGAGGTCGCCAAGCAGGCGCACGCGGGGTGAGCGCGGGCGGGCTCCTCGCGAGCCTGGCCGAACTCCGGCGACAGGCGATCACCGAGACGGAGGCCGCCGGCACGGCCGACGCGCTCGCCGCCGTGCGCGTGCGCGTGCTCGGCCGGAAGGGTGAGCTCACCGGCATCCTGCGCGGTCTCAAGGACCTGCCGCCGGACGAGCGCACCGCCGTCGGCGAGTCGGCAAACCGCCTCAAGGACGACCTCGAGGCGCTGCTCGTCCTGCGCGCGACCTCGCTCGAGGACGCGGCCGAGGCGGGGGCGCAGGCGCTCGACGTCACGCTGCCGGGGCGCAGGCCGTGGGTCGGCCGCCGCCACGTCCTCACCCAGGTCGAGGACGAGCTCGTCGACATCTTCCACGGGCTCGGCTTCACCTCCGGTGAAGGCCCCGAGATCGAGGACGACTTCCACAACTTCACGGCGCTCAACCTGCCGCCGGGCCACCCGGCCCGCGAGGCGCACGACACGTATTACGTGGGCAGCTCGCACGTCCTGCGCACGCACACGTCGCCG
>JANYBS010000247.1 GCA_025360715.1 Candidatus Eiseniibacteriota bacterium
GCCCGAGGCGAACCTGGGCGCCGAGGTCAACGTCGATGCTTTCGAGGTCGAGGCGGCGATCGCGCTCTTCAGCGAGCGGCCCGCGATCGTCTACGAGGTCAGCTTCGAGCGCTTGCCGCGCTTCTCGCAGGCCGCGCGCGAGGCGGGGCTGGTCGCGTGGCCGATCGGCACCGTGACCGAGCAGCCGGTGCTGCGCGTGCTGCTGCCGGCGAGCGAGCAGGTCACGTGGGATGCGCATGCGTTGCGCGAGGCCGCGGGCTCGGGCCTGCGCAGGCGCTGGAACGAGGAGGGCGTATGAGCGCGCGGATCGCGGTACTGCAGTTCCCGGGTGTGAACTGCGAAAACGAGAGTGCCCGCGCGCTGGCCATGGTCGGGCTCGAGCCCGAGGTCTTCCGAGCGACGCGGCGCGCTTCGGACCTTGCGGCGTTCGACGGCTACCTGTTGCCCGGCGGCTGGAGCTATCAGGACCGCGTACGCGCCGGGGTGCTGGCGGCCAAGGATCCGCTCCTCGATGTGCTCGCCGAACAGGCGGCCGCGGGCAAGCCGGTGCTCGGCATCTGCAACGGCGCGCAGGTGCTGGTCGAGGCCGGACTCGTGCCCGGAGGCGGGGGGATCAGCCTGGCGCTCGCGCGCAACCGGATGCCGCAGCGCAGCGGCTACTACGCGCGCTGGGTGCGCTGTCGTATCGAGCCCAGCGAATGCCTGTTCACGCGGAATGTGCCGGTTGGAACAATGCTGCCGCTCCCGATCGCGCATGGCGAGGGCCGCTTCACCAGCGCCAAGCGCGGCGCCATGGCGGCGTTGCTCGAGCGCGGCCAGATGCCCATGCGCTACGCGGATGTCGCGGGCGAGGTGGCGAGTGAGTTCCCCGACGATCCCAACGGCGCGGAGCTTGCTGCCGCGGCCATCTGCAACAGCGCGGGCAATGTGCTCGCGATGATGCCGCACCCCGAACGCACGCTGTCGTTGGGCGCCCTCGCGCGCAGCGTCGGCGGCGAATGGGGCGCCAGGCGCGACGAAGCGCTGGAGCGCGGCGACGAGGCCGCTTGGGCCCCCGCGCCCGGACTCGCCATCTTTGCAGGGCTTGCGAGTCACTTCGAGGTGGCGCGATGAGTGTGGCCACCAAGACCATCGCGCAGGCGTGGATCGAACTTCGCGCGAGCGACCCCGAAGCGTCGTCCGCGTTCGCGATCGCACGAGCCGACCTCGAGGCCGGGCGCACGCTCGAGAGCCTGCGGCGCTTCCGCGTGTTCGAGCTGCGCGGCGAGCTGCCCGATGCCGAGGGCATCGCGGAGCTCATGCATCGCTCGATCCAGTTCTACAACCCTTCCAAAGAACGCTGCGTCGTTCGTGCCGCCGAAGGCGATGCCGTGCCGGTGCGCGAAGCTGAAGAGCTGGTGCTGGTCTTCGAGCGCGGGGGCGAACGCCGCACGGCTGCCGAGCGGTGGTGGAAGCACGAGACCGGGACGAAGGTGGAAGTGCGTGAGGGCATCGCGTGGGCGCTACGGTTCGCATCTGGCGCCGATGCCGCCGCGCTGGCTGCGGACCTTGCGGTCGCGCGTGACCGCTCGCACGGCTTGCTGAGCAACCCGCACGCGCAGGAGTGGCGGCCGGGGCGCATGGAGGGCTCGAGCAGCATCCCGCCGCTCGAGTGGATCGGTTCGAAGGCCGCGGCGATCAAGCGCGGACGAACGCGAGGTGCGAAGTGAGCCACGGCGGATGGTCTCGGGACAAGTGCTGGAACGAGGAATGCGGCGTGGTCGCGGTGGTCGGCGTGCAGAACGCCGCGCAGATCGCGGCGCTGGGCCTGCACGCGCTGCAGCACCGTGGGCAAGAGGCGACGGGCGTGGTGTCGTGCGATGAGCGCAACCACTTTCATGTGCACAAGGGCATCGGCCTGGTTTCGGACGTGCACCGCGGACCCAAGCTGGCGGCGCTCGAAGGCCAGATCGCGATCGGCCACAATCGTTACTCCACGGCGGGCGGGCTCACGCTCGAGAACACGCAGCCGTTGCGCGTGGTCTACCGCGGCGGGCAGCTGGCGCTGGCGCACAACGGCAACCTCACGAACGCGAAGGACCTGCGCTCGGGTCTCGAGGAGTCGGGCAGCATCTTCCAGACGACCCTGGATACCGAGGTCTTCCTGCACCTGATCGCGCTCTCGAGCAGCGATACCCTGGAAGACGCGCTCACCGAGGCGATGAAGCAGGTGCAGGGCGCGTACTCACTGGTGGTGCTGACCCAAGGCCGCGTGATCGCCGTGCGTGACCCGCACGGCTTCCGGCCTCTCTGCATCGGCCGTCTGGGCGATGGCTACGTGGTCGCGAGCGAGACCTGCGCGCTTGATCTGGTAGGCGCCGACCTCGTGCGCGAGGTGGAGCCGGGCGAGATGGTCACGATCGACCCGCAGGGCCTGCGCTCGCGGCAGGCGATGCCCGCGGCCTCGCCGCTGCAGCAATGCATCTTCGAACACATCTACTTCTCGCGGCCGGATAGCAAGGTCTTCGGCGAAGGAGTCGACCGCGTGCGCCGGCGTCTGGGGCATCAGCTGGCGCGCGAGCAGCCTGCAGACGCCGATGTGGTGATCGCGGTGCCCGACTCGAGCAACTCGATCGCGCTGGGCTACAGCGAGGAATCGGGCCTGCGATTCGAACTTGGACTGATTCGCAACCACTACGTGGGTCGCACCTTCATACAGCCGCAGCAGGCCGGCCGCGATTTCGGTGTGCGTGTGAAATTCAATCCCGTGCGCGAGGTGCTCGAGGGCAAGCGCGTGGTGGTGGTCGACGACTCGATCGTGCGCGGGACCACGAGCCGCAAGCTCGTGCGGTTGCTGCGCCGCGCGGGCGCGCGCGAGGTGCACTTCCGCGTTGGCTCACCGCCGGTGACCCATCCGTGTTTCTACGGCATCGACACCCCGAGCCGCCGCGAGCTGATCGGCGCGCTCAAGAGCGTGGCGGAAATCCGCGAGTTTCTTGGGGTCGACTCGCTGGGGTACATCTCGTTGGATGGCATGCTGAGCGCGGAGACCGAACCGCGGCGTTATTGCCGTGCCTGCTTCACCGGCCAGTACCCGGTGCCGGTGGACGTCACGTCGGGCAAGCTGTCGCTCGAACAGATGCGGCGTGGTCCGGTGGGCAGCGAACGGTAGGAACGCACCCGGCGCAAAGCGCGGCGGCGGCCCGGGATCCATGCGGCCCGGGCCGCCGCGCGTTTGACGCGCTCGCGGGCACTTTCTACAGTCGACCGCCACCGCATGGGCGCGAGGGACGCGCTTGGCGCTCCTCTGCTTGCACGGGTCAACCGAAGGACACGCGAATGTCGCTCTCCCATCTCATGGCCCAGCGCCGCGCCAAGATCGAATCGTGGCGTGCGATCGGCTGCGAGCCGTACGCCTATGCCTATGACGTGACGCACCATGCGGATGCGCTGCTCGCCAAGGGGGACGCGGTCACCAGCGAATTCGGCGAGGTGGTGCGGATCGCCGGGCGGCTCATGACCAAGCGCGGGCATGGCAAGGCGGGCTTCGGGACGCTGCTCGACAAGACGGGCCGGATCCAAGCCTATTTCAAGTCGGATGTGCTGGGTGAGCAGTTCGCGCGCTTCGAGTTGCTCGATGTGGGCGATTGGGTGGGCATCGAAGGGCCGCTCTTCCGCACGCGCACCGGCGAGATCACCGTGCGCGCCGATGCGATCATGTTGCTCGCGAAGAGCATCCGTCCGCTGCCCGAGAAGTGGCACGGCCTCACAGACCCCGAAGTGCGTTTTCGTCAGCGCTACGCCGACTTGTTCGTGAACCTGGACGTGCGCGAGACGTTCCGCCGCCGCGCGCGGCTCGTGTCGGGAATCCGCCGCTTTCTGGACGACAGGGGCTATCTGGAAGTCGAGACGCCGGTGCTGCAGCCGGTGTACGGCGGCGCGTTCGCGCGGCCGTTCGTGACGCAGCACAACGCGCTGGACCTGCAGTTCTACCTGCGCATCTCCAACGAGCTCTACCTGAAGCGCCTCATCATGGGCGGGCTCGAGCGTGTGTACGAGTTCTCGCGCGACTTCCGCAACGAGGGCATGGACCGCACGCACAATCCCGAGTTCACGCTGCTCGAGTACTATCAGGCGTTCGCCGACATCCATCAGATGATGGACGTCACGCAAGCGCTCGTCTGCGATGCGCTCATGGCCGCGTGTGGCTCGCTCAAGGTGCCGTATCAGGGCAGGACCCTGGACTTCACGCCGCCTTGGAAGCAGGTGAGCATGCTCGACGCCGTCTCCGAGAAGGTGGGCGAGAGCGTGCACGATCTCGACGAAGCCAAGCTGCTCAAGCATTGCGCGAAGCACCACCTGCATCCGCGTCAGGGCACCGGAGCCGGCGGCGCTCTGGACGAACTCTTCTCGGCGCTCGTGCAACCCGAACTTCAAGACGCGGCGTTCGTGATCGACTTCCCGGTGGCCACTTCTCCGTTGGCGCGCGTGAGCCGGACGAACCCGGCCGTCGTGGAGCGCTTCGAGCTCTTCGCGGCGGGCTTCGAACTGGCCAACGCGTTCAGCGAACAGAACGACGCCGACGCGCAGCGCCACGCGTTCGAGGCGCAGGCCGCCGCGCGCGAGAAGGGCGATGAAGAGGCGCAGGTGCTGGACGAAGACTACCTGCGCGCGCTCGAGTACGGCATGCCGCCCACCGGCGGTGTGGGCATCGGCATCGACCGTCTCGTGATGCTCGCCACCGACTCGCGCACGATCCGTGACGTGGTGCTGTTCCCGGCGATGCGGCCCGAGGAAGGGCGCCCGGTCGATGACGAGGCCGACGTGCCCGAGGACGCAGCCGAGGAAGGTGCGCCGCGGGTTTGAACCTGCCGCTGTGGATCGCCGCGCGCTATCTGCGCAGCCGGCCAACGAGCGGCTTCATCACCCTGCTCACCGGGATCTCGATGGCTGGGGTGGCCTTGGGTGTGTCGGCGCTGCTGATCGTCCTCGCGGTGATGAATGGCTTCGAGAACGAGATCCAGAGCCGCATCGCGGGTACCGACGCGCACGTGGTGCTGCTGGGCGGTGACACCGGTGGTGTCTCCGACGGCTCGGGGCTTGCGCAGCGCTTGCGCACGCAGCCGGGCGTGGCGGGTGTCGCGCCGTTCACGTACTCGAAGGCCATGGCGTTCCGCGAAGGGCTCTCCGAGGGCTTGGTCGTGAAGGGCGTCGACCTCGCCGCCGAGCGGTCGGTCACCACGATCGGCCAGCACATGACGCCCATGCTGGATTCGATCCCGTCGCAGACGCTCCAAGGCGAACCCGGCATCGTGCTCGGCTCGGAGGTGGCGGCGCGACTGGGCGTGCATGCGGGCGACCGCATCCTGCTTGCCACCCTGCAAGGCGACCGCGCCAGCGCGTTCGGGTACTCGCCCAAGCTGCGGCCATTCCGGGTCGTGGGAGTGTTCACCAGCGGGCTCTACACGTACGACTCGAGCTTCGGCTTCACGAGCATCGCCGCCTCGCAGCGCTTCTTCGAGCTGGGCGACCAGGTCACGGGCGTCGAGGTGAAGCTCACCGACATGTTCGCGGCGCCGGCGATGGCCGAGAGCCTGCTGCGCGTGGCCGGGCAGCCGGGCCTGCGCTCGAACAACTGGATCGAGCTCAACCGCAACCTGTTCACGTGGATGAAGCTCGAGAAGACCATGATGTTCCTGATCCTCGCGCTCATCATCCTGGTCGCGGCCTTCAACATCGTGAGCACGCTGTTCATGGTGGTGATGGAGAAACGCCGCGACATCGGCGTGCTCAAGTCGCTGGGCGCCACGCCGGACTTCATCCTGCGGGTCTTCCTGTTCGAGGGAATGCTCATCGGCACGGTCGGCACGGCGGCAGGGACCGCGCTCGGGGCGCTCATGATCTTCATCCTCAAGCGTTACCCTTTCATCCACCTTCCGGGCGATGTGTATTTCATTGAAACACTCCCGGTGCGTCCTGAAGCAGGCGATTTCGCTGCCGTCATTCTGGCCGCCTTCGTCCTGTGTCTGGCCGCTGCGCTCTACCCGGCATGGCAGGCCTCGCGACTCGACCCCGTGACCACCATCCGCAGGCAGGTGTGAGGATGGACATGAAGCAAAGCGG
The DNA here is from genome assembly GCA_025360715.1 of Candidatus Eiseniibacteriota bacterium. Taxonomy (GTDB): domain Bacteria; phylum Eisenbacteria; class RBG-16-71-46; order RBG-16-71-46; family RBG-16-71-46; genus CAIXRL01. Next base: position 6,103 of record JANYBS010000247.1, read on the forward strand.
TCAAAGCGCAGGGAGCATGACACTTGACACCAAGTCGCTGGCCCTTCGAGCGACCGGCTTGGGGAAGAGCTATCCCAGTCCCACGGGCCCGCTCATGGTGCTGCAGGAGCTGGACCTGGAAGTTCCCCGTGGCACGCTTCTGGCAATCATCGGGGCGTCCGGGACGGGCAAGACAACGCTGCTGAACCTGCTGGGTCTTCTGGACCATGCCGATACCGGAACACTGGAGGTCGGCGGCCGAAGGGTCGATGCTCTCTCGGAGGCGGACCGCTGTCGCCTGCGGGCGGAGCGCCTGGGCTTCGTGTTTCAATTCCACCATCTGTTGCCGGAGTTCACGGCGGAAGAGAACGTCATGATGCCGCTCCTGCTAGCAGGAGTGGCGATGGAAGCGGCAAGAGCGAGAGCGCGGACGCAACTGGCCGCGGTTGGGTTGCACGACCGGTGGCTGCACGTGCCGGCGGAGTTGTCGGGCGGCGAGGCGCAGCGGGTCGCAGTGGCGAGGGCCTTGGTCTCGGATCCCGAGTTGGTGCTGGCCGATGAGCCTTCGGGGAACCTGGACACCGCGACAGCTGCGGGACTTCACGAACTCCTGTCTTCACTGGCTCGTGAGCGGCATCAGACATTTGTGCTGGTGACACACGATGATAGGCTCGCGGGACAAGCGGACCGCGTGCTACGGCTGCAAGGTGGCCGGCTCGAGCCGGCCTGAACGCGAGGGATTGGATGCTCTGCCAGATCTGCGGCAAGAATCCCGCGACGGTGCACTTCACGGAGATCCACGACAATCAGATGTCGGAGATCCACGTGTGTGAGCGCTGCGCTGAGGAGAAGGGCATGCAGGCCTCGGCCCAGCAGCACAAGTTCGAGATCGCCGACCTGTTGGCCGGCATGGTCGATTCCATGACCGTCACCGACGAGGAGCGCGTCGGCCATGTGGCTTGCACGCGCTGCGGCATGCAGTACTCGAGCTTCAAGGAGACCGGCCGCTTGGGCTGCTCCGAGTGCTACACCGCTTTCCAATTCCAGTTGCGGCCGCTGTTGCGGCGCATCCATGGCGACACGCGCCACCGCGGTAAGACGCCGGCGCGCGGCGGCGCCGGGGCGGCGCGTTCGCGGCAGATCCAGCGCCTGCACGACGATCTGCAGCGTGCGGTCGAGCGCGAGGACTTCGAGACCGCGGCCAGTGTTCGCGACGAGATCCGCCGGCTCGAGACCGAGGCGCAGGCCGAACGCGCCGACGCAGGGAAGAGTTCATGAGCGCGCCGCTCAAGGACTTCACCGGGCTCTTCGAGAGCACCAGCCCGTGGCTGCTGGGCGAGGGTCCGCACGCCGAGATGGTGCTGTCGACGCGGATCCGCCTGGCGCGCAACCTGCGCGAGGTGCCCTTCACGCACCGTGCGCGTGAGGAGCAGCTGCAGGGCGTGCTCGCCAGTGTGAGCGGCGCGGCGCAGGGCTCGCGGGTATTCCATGATGGTCTGCTGTTGAAGATGAACGAGTGCACGCCGATCGAGCGCCAGGTGCTCGTCGAGCGCCATCTTGTGAGCCACGAGCTGGGCGACGGCTCGCGTCCGCGCGGCATCCTGATCGCGCCCGATGCGCGGCTCAGCCTGATGATCAACGAAGAGGACCATCTGAGATTGCAGGCGCTCACGCCCGGCTTCCAACTGGCCGAAGCGTGGAGTGTCGCCGATGCCGCCGATGACGAACTCGACCAGACGCTCGAGTTCGCGTTCTCGGAGGAGATCGGCTTCCTCACGTCCTGTCCGACCAACGCTGGCACCGGCCTGCGCGCGTCGGTGCTCATCCACCTGCCCGCACTGGTATTGCTCGAAGAGATCCAGCGAGTGCTCAAGAGCATCATGCAGGTGGGCCTGAACGTGCGCGGCCTCTACGGCGAGCACAGTGAGGTGATGGGCAACCTGTTCCAGATCTCGAACCAGACCACGCTCGGCCGTAGCGAGCGTGATTCGATCGAGAGCCTGGAGCGTGTCACGAAACAGATCATCGAGACCGAAGAACGCGCGCGCGAACGCATGATGCGCGACGCCCGCACGCAGATCGAGGACAAAGTCTGGCGCGCCTACGGCACGCTGCGCTATTGCCGTTCGATCCACGCGCGTGAGGTCATCAATCTGTGCTCGGCAGTGCGCCTGGGTTCGGCGATGGGCCTTTCGGGCCTCTGCCCGCTGCGCACGCTCAATGAATTGCTGGTGCTGACCCAGCCGGCACACCTGCAGCGCTCCCACGGGAGCGAGTTGTCACCGGCGGAACGGAATGTCTATCGCGCCCAACTCGTGCGAGAGCGGCTTGCTGCCGCCGAACGCGAGTCGGGCTTGGGAGCATAAGGGCCTAAGGAGAGGAGGAGGTCGCTGTCAAGGCCCACGCAGGGCCGGAAGCGGCGACCGAACAGCATGCACGACAAATTCACCGAGCGAGTCCGCAAGGTCATCTATCTGGCGCGCGAGGAAGCGGCCCGGCTCCAGCATGACTACATCGGCACCGAGCACCTGCTGCTTGGCGTCATCCGCGAAGGCGAAGGCATCGCCGCGACTGTCCTCAACAATCTCGGCCTCGACCTGGACCGTATCCGTCAGGAAGTCGAGAACATGGTGAGCGCCTCGGGCGGCACCATGACGATCGGCGAGATCCCTTTCACGCCGCGCGCCAAGCGCGTGCTGGAACTTGCCGTCGAAGAGGCCCGTTCGTTGGGCCACAATTACGTCGGCACCGAACACCTGTTGCTCGGCCTGATCCGCGAGGGTGAGGGCGTTGCGGCCAAGGTGCTGCTCGAGCTGGGCGTGGACCGCAAGCGCGTGCGCGAAGAGACGCTCAAGCTGCTGGGCGGCACGCCGTCGTCGACCTCGACCACCGAGCGCGGCGAGGAGCGCGCCGAGACCCCGGCGCTCAACCAGTTCGGCCGCGACCTCACGCAGCTCGCCCGCGAAGGCAAGCTCGATCCGGTCATCGGCCGCGACAAGGAGATCGAGCGCGTCATCCAGGTGCTCTCGCGCCGCAAGAAGAACAATCCGGTCCTGATCGGCGAGCCGGGCGTGGGCAAGACGGCTATCGCCGAAGGTCTGGCGCAGCGCATCATCTCGGCGCAGGTGCCCGAGAGCCTCAAGAACAAGCGCATCGTCACGCTCGATCTGGCGGCGGTCGTGGCCGGCACGAAGTACCGCGGCCAGTTCGAGGAGCGGCTCAAGACGGTCATGAACGAGATCCGCGAGTCCAAGGACACCGTGATCTTCATCGACGAGCTGCACACGATCGTCGGTGCGGGCGGCGCCGAGGGCGCGATCGACGCGTCGAACATGCTCAAGCCGGCGCTCGCGCGCGGCGAGTTGCAGTGCATCGGCGCGACGACATTGGACGAGTATCGCAAGTACATCGAGAAAGACGGCGCACTCGAGCGCCGCTTCCAGCCGGTCATGGTGGACCAGCCGAGCATCGAAGACACCATCAAGATCCTCATGGGCTTGCGCGACAAGTACGAAGCGCATCACGGCGTGAAGATCACCGATACGGCGATCGAGCAGGCCGTGAAGCTGGCCGACCGCTACATGAACGACCGGTTCTTCCCGGATAAGGCCATCGACGTGATCGATGAGGCTTGTGCCCGCGCGCGCCTGTCGGTGAGCACGGTCCCGTCCGAGATCAGCGAGCTCGAGAAGAAGCTCGACGACGTGGTCAAGGAGAAGGAAGCGGCGATCCGCGGCCAGGAATACGAGAAGGCGGCCCGTCTGCGCGACCGCGAGAAGGAACTGCGTGCGCGCCGCACGGACCTCAAGAAGTCGTGGAGCGAGTCCAAGCGCGACCAGCAGGTGCAGGTTGACGAGGACATGATCGCCGCGGTGCTGTCGGTCATGACGGGTATCCCGGTCGTGAAGCTGGCGGCCGAGGAGAGCCAGAAGCTGCTCCGCATGGAAGACGAGCTCAAGAAGCGTGTCATCGGCCAGGACGAGGCGGTCTCCGCCGTCTCGCGCGCCGTCCGCCGCAACCGCGTCGGCTTGCGCGACCCCAAGCGTCCCATCGGGTCGTTCATCTTCCTGGGGCCCACGGGCGTCGGTAAGACCGAGTTGGCGCGCGCGCTTGCGGCGTACTTGTTCGACAACGAAGACGCGATGATCCGCATCGATATGAGCGAGTACATGGAGAAGTTCTCGGTCTCACGCCTGGTCGGCGCGCCTCCGGGATACGTGGGTTACGAAGAAGGCGGGCAGCTCACCGAGAAGGTGCGTCGCAAGCCGTATTCGGTCGTGCTCCTCGATGAGGTCGAGAAGGCGCATCCCGATGTGTTCAACGTGCTGCTCCAGGTGCTCGACGACGGCACGCTCACGGATAGCTCGCGGCGCAAGGTCGACTTCAAGAACACGGTCATCATCATGACCAGCAATCTTGGCGGCCGGCAGATCGTCACGGGCGGCACCAAGCTCGGCTTCAAGCAGGCGGATCACGAAGCCAAGTTCGGTAACATCAAGAACACGGTCCAGGACGAGCTCAAGCGTGCGTTCAATCCCGAGTTCCTCAATCGTATCGACGACGTGATCGTGTTCCACACACTCACTCGCGACAACATGAAGAACATCGTGGACATCCTGCTCGGCCAGTTCCGCGGTCGTCTGGCGCAGCAGGAGATCACACTCGACATCTCGCCCGAAGCCACGGACCTGATCATCGAGAAGGGTTTCGACATGGCTCTGGGCGCGCGGCCGCTCAAGCGCGCGATCCAGCGACTGCTCGAAGACCCGTTCGCAGAGTTCATCCTCCGCGGGCAGTTGCCCAGCGGTTCGAGCGTCGTGGTGACTCGCAAGGAAGACGCACTCGACTTCGTCACGGCCACGGCCGGCGCGAAGCCGAAGGACGACGCAGCGGCGTCGACCGTTCCGACCACGTAAAGTCCGAGCCCGAACGCAGTCCATCGCCGGCAGTGCCCTTGGGGCGCTGCCGGCGACTGTTTTGCCGCGTGCGTCGCTCCGCGACGCCTGGGGGGCGGTCCCGATCCGTCGAATCGACGGGAACACCCGGCCCTGGAGCAGGGTAGAAGGGGGGCTTCCCCGGGCGGCGGCCCCCGCGTGGCCGCTGGACATCGGCGGCCCGGTCGCTATGATTCGGCCGACTCCCCATCCCATGGCCACCCCCCGGCTCGCGCGCGCAAGGACGCGACGACGCAGGGCTTGAGCGTGGGGTACCTATCCGCGGCCACAGAGGAGCTCCTGAGTGCCCGAGAATCCGTCACGTATGTCTTTCCTGCTCCACCTCTTGCCGGTCCGCCTCGCAGCGATGGCGACCGTGTTGCTGCTTGCCGCGAGCCCGATGGCGGCGCGTGCCCAGTCGGCGGCGGATACCCCGGAAGCGCAGCAGGCCCCCGAGCAGGTCCCGACCATCGGCACCATCACGGTCCAGGGCAACACATCCACCGACACCACGCGTATCCTGCGGACCTTCGAGGTCCCCACGGGCGCCCGATACTCGCTCGACCTGATCCGCCGCGGCCAGCGCAAGCTCATCGCGCTGGGGCTCTTCCGCGACATCCAGGTGCTCAAGAACGACCATGACGGCGTTGTCGACCTGACCATCGTGGTCAAGGAGCGGCCGCGGCTGGGCAAGCTCACGTTCTCGGGCAACAAGAAGCGCGAGGACGTGGATCTGGAGAAGAAGCTCTTCCTCAAGACCGGCGAGACATTCTCCAAGACGCAAGTGCAGACCCAGGTCGATTCGCTGATCGACTACTACCGCAGCGAAGGCTGGCCGCGCACGCGCATCACGGTCAAGAGCGACACGCTCGCCGACAAGAACATCGTCGACCTGGCGTTCCAGGTGGAGGAGGGCGAGAAGCTGCGCATCACCAAGGTGCAGCTCGTGGGCGCGAAGTCGCTGGCGGTCAAGAAGGTCCTCAAGGCCATGAAGACGCACCCCAAGGGCTTCTTCGGAGGGGGTGACCTGAAGGACGAGGCCTTCCCCGAGGACCGCGAGAAGCTCGAGGCGTACTACCGCAATCACGGTTTCCGCGACATGAAGGTGGACAGCTTCTCGCTGGTACCAGGCGCGACCGCCAAGGAACTCACGTTGGTGGTGCACATGACCGAGGGCAAGCTCTACCAGCTGGGCTACGTCTACTGGTCGGGCAACCGCGTGGTCGAAGACGCCCTGCTCAAAAAGCTGCTCGTGGCCAAGCCGGGAGCGATGTACGACCACTCGCGGATCGAGAAGGCTTCGAGCGCCGCATACGCGGAGTACGCCGAGCGCGGCTTCCTGTATGTGAGCATCGAGCCCAAGGAGACGCTGCGCGATTCGATCGTGGACCTCACGTTCGCCGTGGGCGAGGGTTCGCCCTCGCATGTGCGCAACATCACGATCCTGGGCAACAAGGGCACGCGTGAAAAAGTCATCCGCCGCGAGCTCGACATCCACGAGGGCGACCTGTTCCGGCGCTCGGCGCTCGTGCGCAGCCAAGGCGACATCATGCGCTTGGGCATCTTCGAAGAGGCCAATCCGGACTTCACGCCCGCCGAGAGCACCGACGTGGACCTGGTCTTCAAGGTCAAGGAGAAGCAGGTCGGCACGGCCTCGGCTGGCGCGGGTTACACGGGCACCACGGGCCTCACGGGCTTCCTCGAGGTCGGGCACAGCAACGTCCTCGGCAATGGCCAGAGCCTGGCGCTGCACCTGGAACGTGGCGGCAAGGTGCAGAATTATTCGTTGAGCTTCACCGAGCCGTGGTTCCACGATTCGCCCACGCTCCTCGGGTTCTCGGCCTACAACACCTTCTCGCAGCTCACCGAGTTCGATCAGCGCCGCAAGGGCGGATCGGCGCGCATCGGCCGGCCGCTGCCATGGCCGGACTACTCGCGCGGCTCGGTTTCGTACACGCTCGAGTCCATCACGATCGACAATGTGCGCAACTCGATCGCGCTCAACGGCATCACGATCGGCAAGCCGGAGCTCACGAGTTCGCTCAACTTCGATTTCTCGCGCAATTCGACGGACAACGCGTTCTACCCGACCAAGGGCACGCGCCTCACCGCCAGCGAGGAATTCACCGGCGGTCCGCTCGGCGGCGACCTGTCGTATCACAAGCACCGTTACGAAGGGCGCGCTTACTTCCCGGGCATCCTCAAGGGCATCACCACCATGACGCGCTTGCGTGTGGGCCTGCTCGGCACGTACCCGTGGAAGGGCGGCACGCTGCCGGACTACACGCGCTTCCGCTTGGGCGGTGGCAATACGCTCGACCCGTTGCGCGGCTATCAGGACTACCAGGTCGTGCCGCAGAAATTCATCACGAACGTGCTCACGCAGACGATCCGCACGATCACGACCAAGGCGCGCGACGGCTTCACCGATTCCACGTACACGGTGACCGACTCTTCGTATGCCAAGCAGCGCTATCCCGGTGGCCGTTACTTCGCCCTCGCCACGATCGAGCAGCAGTTCCCGATCGTCGCGCCGTTGCGCGGCCTGCTGTTCCTGGACGCTGGCAACACGTGGGACCTGCGCAGGGAGATCCAGCCGTTCAAGCTCAAGTACGGCGCGGGCGTGGGGTTGCGTATGGAGATCCCGCTACTGGGTAATATCGGCTTTGACTACGGCTACGGTTTCAATCGCGACGACGGACCGCGCTGGCAGGGCCACTTCCTGCTTGGCAACGTCAACTTCTGACGAGGGCACATGCGATATCTCCAGCGACTGCGGCTGCTCGGGATGCTCGGGCTCACCTTGGGGCTGACCCTGGTGAGCACGGGCGACGTCCACGCGGCAGACATCCGCTTCGGCTACATCGATTCGTCGCGCATCTTCGTGGAGTACAAGGGCGCCCAGGAGGCGCAAGCGCGCTTCGACCGTCAGGTCCAAGGCTGGCGTGACGAAGCAGTTGAGAAGGAGAAGTCGGTCACGCAGCTTCGCACCGAGGTCAAGGATCAGGCGCCGATCCTCTCCGCACTCAAGCGCCAGGAGAAGGAAGCTGCGCTGCAGCGCGCGATCACCGAATACGAGGCGTTCATCAACGACGTGTGGGGGCCGCAGGGCAAGGCGCAGCAGGAGAACGAGCGCGCCACCGGTGATATCGTCGCCCAGATTCGCACGGCTGTGGAGAAGGTCGCGAGCAGCAAAGGTCTGGAAGTGGTGCTCGATTCGGCCGGCGGGTTCCTCGTGTACGCCGACAAGACGCTCGACCTGACACCGGATGTCATCAACGAGCTGAACACGATGACGCCCGGCGCGAAACCCTAAGCCGCCGGAGGCCGCTCATGAGCACACGAACCCTTGCGGAGCTCGCAGCGGAACTCGACGGGCTGGTGGTCGGTGATGCGGCCGTCGTGATCCGCGGCGTCGCCGGCATCCGCGAAGCGCAGGCGGGCGATATCACCTTCATCGCCAACTCGCGCTACGACGCCTACCTCACCGAGACCAAGGCGTCCGCGGTCATCTGCTCGCGCGAGACGCGCGAATCACCCGTGCCGCTGCTGCGGGTCGACAATCCCTATCTGGCATTCCAGCGCATCGTCCGCCTGTTCCGGCCCGAATTGTTCCATGCCGTTCCGGGCACGCATGCCAGCGCGGTCGTGGATCCCACCGCCGTGATCGGCGACGGCGCATCGATCGGCGCGAATTGCGTGCTCGAGTCCGGCGCACGGATCGGCGCGCGCACGGTGCTCATGCCCGGCTGCTACGTGGGCGTGCAGTCGAGCATCGGTGAGGACGGCATGGTGTATCCGCACGTCACGATCCGCGAGGAATGCCATATCGGCGATCGCGTGATCCTGCACCCGGGCGTGGTGATCGGCGCCGATGGTTTCGGATTCGCGTTCGACGACGGCAAGTACCACAAGGTGCCGCAGGTCGGCAGTGTGGTGATCGGCCACGACGTCGAGATCGGTGCGAACACGACGGTGGACCGCGCCACGACCGACGCGACGCGCATCGGCGATGGCACCAAGATCGACAACCTGGTGCAGATCGGCCACAACGTCGTGATCGGCAAGCATTGCATCATCGTGTCGCAGGTGGGGATCTCCGGCAGCACACACCTCGAGGATTACGTCGTGATCGGCGGCCAGGCGGGCGTGGCGGGTCACATCCGGCTCGGCAAGGGCGTCAAGGTTGCCGGGCAGAGCGGCGTCACGAAGTCCGTGCCTGCGGGCGCCGAGGTGTTCGGCACGCCGGCGATGGCCTTGAATCTCTTCAAGCGCATGAACGTGTACCTGCACAAGCTGCCGCGGTTGTTCGACAAGGCGAAGTCCCTGGAAGAACGCCTAGAGAGGCTCGAAGCGTCGAGGCTCGAACAGTCGAAGCTCGAAGAGTCGAGGCTCGAACAGTCAAAGCTCGAGCAACACGCGCCGAAGGACAAGGAGGCCGTGCGTTGAGGAAGCGGATGCAGCGGACGATCGGTGGTCCCGCGGTGATCGAGGGCGTCGGGCTGCATACCGGCGAGAAGGGCACCATGCGTTTCATGCCGGCGCCGGTCGGACATGGCGTGCGTTTCGTGCGCACCGACTTGCCGGGCGGTCCCGAGGTCCTGGTGCGGCCGGAGAACGCGCACTTCGATCCCGGCGCAGGGCGCCGCACGATCCTGCAGCAGGATGGCGTGCAGATCCACACCATGGAGCATGTGCTGGCAGCCGTCGCAGGCTTGGGCATCGACAACCTGCGCATCGAGACGAGTACGATGGAGGTGCCGGAGGGCCACGACGGCAGTTCGGCGCCGATCGCACGCGCGCTCATGGCGGCCGGTCTCGTGGACCAGGACAAGCCCACGCGCCACATCAAGGTGACCAAGCCCGTGCACTGGGCAGAGAAAGGTGTGGAGCTGAGCGCGGTGCCGTTCGACGGCCTGCGCATCACCTTCCAGATCGAATATGACCATCCGCTGATCGGCATCCAGGAGCGTACGGTCGATATCTCGCCCGAGGTATTCCTGGAGCAGATCGCGCCCGCGCGCACGTTCGTACTCGAGCGCGACCTGGAGCTGCTGCGCGAGGCCGGCTGGATCAAGGGCGGGCGGCTCGAGAGCGCGATCGTCGTGGGCAAGGACGGCACGATCCTCAATGATGAACCGCTGCGTTTCCCCGACGAGTTCGTGCGCCACAAGATCCTCGACCTGATCGGAGACCTGTTCATCCTGGGTGCGCCGGTGCTGGGACATTTCACAGCGCGGCGCTCGGGACATCAGGGGCATGTGGCATTCGTGAAGATGCTCAAGGAGACGCTGCCGTTGCCGGGCCGCCGTCCGGGCGGGCCTCCGGGCGAGTGGGACATCACGGCGATCATGGACCTGCTGCCGCACCGCTATCCGTTCCTGCTCGTCGACCGCATCATGGCGATCGAAGAAGGCGTGAGCATCGAAGGGCTCAAGAACGTCACGATCAATGAGCCGTTTTTCCAAGGCCACTTTCCTGGGCAGCCCACGATGCCGGGCGTGCTCATCCTGGAAGCCATGGCGCAGGTGGGCGGCATGCTCATGCTCAACTCGGTCGATGATCCCGGCAACAAACTCATGTATTTCATGGGCATCGATGGCGCGAAGTTCCGCCGCCCCGTGGTGCCAGGTGACCAGTTGCACTTCAAGCTCACGCTCATCAACGCCAAGCGCCGGACCATGAAGATGCGCGGCGAGGCGTTCGTCGATGGCCAACTCGTCGCCGAGGCCGAACTGCTGGCCACGGTCGTGGACAAGCGCCCATGACGCCTCCCGCAGGCACGGTGACGAAGGGTGCGCGCGTCCATCCGGCATCGTTCGTGGATCCAAAAGCGCGTCTGGGTGTCGACGTGGTCGTCGAGCCCGGCGCCGTGATCGGTCCCGATGTCACGATCGGGGACCGCACCATCGTCGGCTCGCACGCTCTGGTCTCGGGCTGGACGACCGTGGGCGCGGATTGCCATATCCATCACGGCGCCGTGCTTGGCACGCCGCCGCAGGATCTGAAGTATTCCGGCGAGCCATCGTACCTGACGGTGGGTGACCACACCGTGTTGCGCGAGTACATGACGGCGAACCTCGCCACCGAGCCGGGATATACCACGCGGATCGGCAGCCACTGCCTGCTCATGGCCTACTCGCATGTGGCGCATAACTGCCAGGTGGGCGACCGCGTCGTCATCGCGAACGCCGTGCAGATGGCAGGCTACGTGATCGTCGATGACTGGGCGATCGTGGGCGGCAGCACCGTCGTGCACCAGTTCACGCGCATCGGCCGCCACGCCATGATCGGCGGCGGTTCGCGCATCCCGCAGGACATCGCGCCGTTCGTGAAGGCGGCCGGCAGCCCGCCGCGAAATGCCGGCATCAATAGCGTTGGCCTCGACCGCCGCGGGTTCAGCCGCGAAACACGCGAGGCCATCGAAAAGGCCTACCGGATCTTCTTTCGCAGCGGCGCGACCGCCGTGGCGGCGGTCCAGCAGATCCGCCAGCGGTTGCCGGGCATCCCCGAGGTAGAACATTTCGCGCGTTTCTGCGAAACCTCGGTTCGCGGCATCTCGCGTTGACAGGAGGACACGTGAAAAGCGTCCGTTGCGGTGTGTGGGGAGTTGGCGTGTGGGGCGAGAAGCACGCGCGCGTCTATGGCGCCGTGCCGGAAGCGACGCTCGTCGGCGTCTACGACCAGTCCCCGGAGCGCGCGAAGGCGGTCGCGGCACAGTACGGCACCCAAGCGTTCGAGACTCCCGGCGCACTCTTGGAGAAGTGCGAGGCGATCTCGGTCGCGACGCCGACCATCGCGCACCGCGCGGCGGCCGAGCAGGCGCTCGCGGCAGGCGTCCATGTGCTGGTGGAGAAGCCCATGGCCGTCACGGTCGCCGACTGCGACGCCATGATCGCTGCGGCGAAGCGCGCGCACCGCGTGTTGCAGGTGGGCCAGGTCGAGCGTTTCAACCCCGCGCTGCTCGCAGCGAAGCCGTTCGTGCGGCAGCCGAAGTTCATCGAAGCGCACCGGCTGGCCGCCTTCCAGCCGCGCAGCCTGGATATCGACGTCGTGGGCGATCTCATGATCCACGACATCGACGCCGTGCTGCACATGGTGGGCTCCACACCCACGAGTATCTCGGCGGTCGGCGTGGCGGTGCTCTCGTCCAACGAGGACATCGCGAATGCGCGCCTCGAGTTCGCAGACGGCTGCGTCGCGAACCTCACCGCGAGCCGCGTCTCGGTGGAACGACTGCGCCGCATCCGGTTCTTCCAGGGCGACGCGTACGTGTCGGTCGACCTGTTCGAAAAGGCGGGCGAGGCCTTTGTGATCAAGGACCCCAACTCGTTCAAGCCCGGCGCGGTCGATCCATTCGCACTCTTGCAAGGCATCCAGCGTACGAAACTCGAGGTTGCCGCGGGTGAACCACTCACGCTGGAACTGCAAGCCTATCTGCGCTCGCTGTGTGGCGAAGGCGCCGGTGCGGCCTCGGCGCAGGCCGGCCGCGACGCGCTGTTCGTGGCCGAAGAGGTGCGCGAGGCCATGCGCCGGCGCGCGCTGCAGTGGACGGCGCACTGACCCCCTGCGCTCCCCGGGGCGAGCGCAGGATCCTGATCGTCGCGGGTGAGCCTTCGGGTGACTTGCATGCCGCGCGCTTGGTGAAGGCGTTGCGCGAACGGGGTGCTTGCCGCGTGCGCGGCGTCGCCGGGCCGCGCATGCGCGAGGCGGGCGTGGAAGCGGTCGTGCCGCAAGAAGACCTTGCGGTGATCGGCTTCAGCGGCATCCTCGCGAAGCTGCCCGTGCTGTTCGACACGCGCCGCCGTCTGCTCGCCGAGGTCGCGAGCTTCCAGCCCGATGCCGTGGTACTCGTCGACTATCCCGGCTTCAACCTGCGCATCGGTCCCGAGTTCCATCGCAGAGGCGTGCGTACGTTCTGCTACGTGGCGCCGCAGGTCTGGGCGTGGCATCCCGAGCGCGCCGGCGAGATGGCGCGTTGGGTGGACCGCTTGGCGGTCGTCTTTCCGTTCGAGGAGAGCATCTTCCGAGATGCCGGCGTGCCCACCACGTTCGTGGGTCATCCGTTGCTCGATGAGTTGGAGCCCGAAGTCGACGCGGCGACTCTGCGCGCAGAACTCGGCGCGGCCGAAGGCGCGCCGGTGCTGGGCCTGCTTCCCGGCAGCCGACGCGGCGAGCTGGCGATGCTCGCGCGACCCATGCTCGCAGCGGCGCAGATCCTGCGCGCGCGCCACGCGGGCCTGGTGCCGGTGGTCGCGCTCGCCGAGAGCGTGAGCGCGGCTGCGCTGCCCGCCGAGCTGCTCACGGGCATCCGCGTGGTGCGCGGCCGCACGCGCTCGGTGCAGGCACATGCGACATGTTGCGCGGTGGCCTCGGGCACCGCGACGCTCGAGACCGCGCTGTTCGGTACGCCGCTCGCGATCGTGTACCGAGTGGGCTGGCTCAATCATGTCATTGCGCAGCGCGTGCTCACGCTCACGCATATCGGCCTGCCGAACATCGTCGCGGGACGCGAGGTGGCGCCGGAGCTGCTTCAGGAGGCGCTCACGCCGCAGGCGCTCGCCGAGACATTCGACGCGTGGCTGCGCGACCCCGCCGAGCTGGCGCGCCGCCGCGCGGCGCTTGCCGTGGTGCGCGAGCGCCTGGGCGGCCCGGGCGCCTCCGCGCGCACGGCGCAGGCGCTGTGGGAGTTGGTGGCGTGAGTGATCGCGCGTTTCCTTGGTGGCTGGGCTTGGCCGAACGCGGTGGCACGGGGGCACTGGCCGTGCTCGGACACTCGTGGCGGCTCGAGCGGGCGGACGCGCCCGAATACCTGACGGCGCTGGCCGCAGGCGAGCGATTCATCTATGCCTTCTGGCATGCGCGCACCGTCACGATCACCTGGTGGCGCCGAGGCGAAGGCATCGCCGTGTTGGTGAGCCAGCATGCCGACGGCGAGCTCATCGCCCGTGTGAGCGAACGTCTGGGCTATGTGACCGGGCGCGGCTCGAGCACGCGTGGCGGCGAAGCGGGCATGCGCGACATGATCCGCTGGGCGCGCGCGGGCCGGCAGCTTGCCGTGGCGCCCGATGGTCCGCGCGGGCCGGCGCACCACGTGAAGGACGGGCTCTTGGTGATGGCGTCACGGCTGGGCCGCCGCATCGTGCCCATGGGCGCGGCAGCGGATCACGAGTGGCGCGCACGCTCGTGGGACCAGCACCGCATCCCCAAGCCGTTTGCGCGCATCGTGCTGCGCCACGCGGCGCCGGTCGCGGTGGTGAAGGACATCCATGGGGATGCTCTGATCCCGGCACGGCTCGAACTGGATGCGGCGCTCGATACGGTGCAGGCCGAAGCCTCGCGCCGCGCCGGGGTGGCCGTATGAGTCTCGCGTGGGCGGCCTACCGCACGCTGGCGCCGGTGCTGGGCGCCATCGCGCCGGCGACCGCGATCTTCGCGTCGCCGCAAGAGAAGCAGTTCTGGCGCGAGCGTCTGGGCGATGTCTCATTGCCTGGCGGCTGCCATGCGTGGGTGCACGCCAGCAGTCTGGGCGAGACAGGCGCCGTGGCGCCGCTGCTGCGCGAGTTGTCGGCGCGGCAGCCCGGCGCGCGCTACTGGCTCACCGCGACCACGCGCACCGGTCGCGAGCGGCTGGCGGCGCTCACGTGGCCTTCGTCGCTGGCGCCGATCGATTCGCCCCAGGCTGTGCAGCGGTTCTTCCGTGGCGTCGAGCCGCAGCGATTGCTCTTGATCGAGACCGAGCTTTGGCCGCACTGGTTGTTGCGCGCGCGCGCTCAGCGCGTCCCTGTGGCGATCGTGAGCGCGCGGTTGGGGGAACGTAGCGTGCGACGCTACCAGGGCTTGGGCCGCGAACTTCGCGGGCTTGTACGTGATCTTGCCGCAGTGATGTGCCAGAGCGAAGCCGATGCGACGCGCTGGCGTGAGATCGGTGCGGATCCCTCGCGCGTCACCGTTGTGGGCAATCTCAAGAGCGACGGTCTGCCCGAACCCGTTGCCGACCGCAGCGTGGAGCGCGCGGGACTGGGCCTTGATGCCGCCCGGCCGCTGCTGGTGCTCGGCAGCCTTCGTCCCGGCGAAGCGCGGGCCATGGCGCGTGCCTGGATGGCGTTGCCCCGCGAGATGCGCGAGCTCTGGCAGGTGGTGGCGGTGCCACGGCATCCGCGCGCGGCGGCGGAACTGCGCGAGGAGGCCGCGCGCGCAGGCGTCTTGTTCACCACCAGTGCGCCGCAGGGCGGCGCATGGCGCTGGGACGAGCGCATGGGCATTCTGGTCGGATGGTATCGCGCCGCCGAGGTGGCATTCGTGGGCGGGAGCCTCACACCCTTCGGGGGTCACAATCCGCTCGAGGCCGCCGCCTGCGGGTGCGCCGTGATCATGGGGCCGCATCACGCCACGCAACTGGAGTACGTACGCGCGTTGCGAGGGGCCGATGCGCTGGCGCTCACCACGGTGGGGCCGCATCTGCTGCATACGCTCGCGGCGCTGCTGGGTGATGCGGGCCTGCGCGGTCGCGCCAGCGCTGCAGGCCTCGCTGTGGCCAAAGCCCAGCGCGGCTCCGCGGGGCGTGCGGCAACGCGCCTGAGCGCTGCGGGTCTGTGGCCCGTATGAACGTGCTCGCAGCGCTGGGCGCGCGGATCTTCGGCGCTGCGTGGGAGGTGCGCCGGCGGGCGTATGCGCTGGGCTGGCTGCGCCAGGAGCGAGTCGGCGCACGCGTCGTGAGCATCGGCAACCTGAGCGTGGGCGGTGCGGGCAAGACCACGCTCACGCTGGCGCTCGCCGCCGAGGCGCTGCGGCGAGGAGTGCGCGTGGCAGTGGTCTGCCGCGACTACCGGCCCGGCCCCGGCGGCCGCGGCGATGAGTCACTGTTGTATGCGATGGCGATGGGGGAGCGCCACGTGTTCTCCGGCACGTCGAAGCGTCTGCTCGCGCGCACGGCGGCCTTGAGCGGCGCGGAACTCGTGCTGGTGGACGACGGGTTCTCGCATTGGCCACTCGCGCGCGACCTCGACGTGGTGTTGCTCGATGCGTCCGATCTCTGGGGCGGCGGCGCGTTGCTGCCCGCCGGACGGTTGCGCGAGCCGCGCCGCGCGTTGCAGCGCGCCGGCGTGGTGATCGTGACCCGTTTGGACGCCGACGCCGATGCTGCTGCGTGGGTCGCGCGCGTGCGCCCCTATGCGCCTGCGGCGATATTCGCTGCCGCGCGCCATCGGGTGAGTCGCGTGCGCGCGCAAGTTCCAGGCGCGCCTGCGCCCGCGGCGCGTGGCCCGGCGCATGTGGTGACGGCCACCGGCAATCCCGAGGCCGTGGCAAGGACCGCGCGGGACGCCGGCTTCGCGCCGGTGACGCTCTCCTCCTACCGGGATCATCATTGGTTTACGGAAGCTGAAGCACAGGCCGAGCTGCATCGCGCGGGCAACAGCCTGCTGCTGCTCACCGCCAAGGATGCGGTGCGCTGGCCCGCGGCCGCGCAAGGCGCGAGAGTGGCAGTGTTGGACGTGGCGTGGGAGTGGGTCTTGGGCGGCGACGCCGTGCTTGCGGCGATCTTCGCAGGCCTCAGGGGATCGGAGGCGTGAGCGTGGATCAGGCGGATGTGCTCATCCTGGGCAGCGGCATCGCTGGGCTCAAGCTGGCTCTCGAAGCTGCGCGCTTCTCGGATGTGATCGTGATGACCAAGAAGCGCGCCGATGACTCGAATACGAATTGGGCGCAGGGCGGCATCGCGGCCGTCTTCGATCCGCACGACAGCTTCGCCGAACACGTGGCCGATACGCTGCTCTGCGGCGCCGGGCTGTGCGACGCGGATGTGGTGCGGCAGGTCGTGCGTGAAGCGCCCGAGCGCGTGCGCGAGCTCGATGCGCTCGGTGCCGGCTTCAATCGCAACGCCCGCGGCTTCCAGTTGGGCCGCGAAGGCGGCCACGGCAAGCGGCGCATCGTGCACGCGACGGACTTCACGGGCCGCGCGATCGAGCAGGCGTTGCTGGCGCGTGTGCGCGCGCATCCGCGCATCCAGATGCTCGAGAACCAGCTGGCCGTGGACCTCATCCTGGACTCGCGCCTGCGCGGCCAGCGCGAGGTGAAAGGCCGCGATACCTGCTGGGGCGCCTACCTCATGGACGTGGCCTCGGGCCGCATCCGGCCCGTGACCGCGCGCGCCACGGTGCTCGCGACCGGCGGCTGCGGCAAGGTCTACCTCTACACGACGAATCCGGACGTGGCCACGGGCGACGGCCTCGCCATGGCCTATCGCGCCGGCGCGCCGGTCGAGAGCCTGGAGTTCGTCCAGTTCCATCCCACGTGCTTGTACCACCCGCAAGCGCGCACATTCCTCATCTCCGAAGCCGTGCGCGGGGAAGGTGCGGTGTTGCGCACGCTCGATGGGCACCGCTTCATGCCGCGCTACCATCCGCTCGCGGAGCTCGCGCCTCGCGATATCGTGGCGCGCGCGATCGACCGCGAGATGAAGATCCGCGGCGAGGCGCACGTGTGGCTCGATATCACGCAGGTGAAAGCGGCGCGCCTGCGCGAGCGCTTCCCGAACATCATGGCGGAACTACTGCGGCATGGCATCGACATGACGCGCGAGCCGATTCCCGTGGTTCCGGCTGCGCACTACATGTGCGGCGGTGTGCAAGCGAGCCTGTCGGGGCGAACGGCGCTCGATGGCCTGCTTGCGATCGGCGAGGTGGCGTGCACGGGACTGCACGGCGCGAATCGCCTGGCAAGCAATTCGCTTCTCGAGGCGCTTGTGGCCGCGCATCACGCCGTGGACGAGATCGAGCGGCGTCTGCGCCGTGTCACGCGTGCACCCCGGCCCGATGTGTGGCATGCCGGCGGTACCAGGCCGCCGCAGGAGACGGTCGTCTTCGACCATAACTGGGATACCGTCCGGCGCGTGATGTGGGACTTGGTCGGCATCGTGCGCACCGATGAGCGGCTGGCGTTCGCGGCGCGACGCCTGGCCGTGCTGCGAGAGGAGATCGAGCATGATTACGACCGCCTGCGCCTGTCGCCCGACCTGATCGAACTTCGCAACATCGCACTGGTCGGCAGCCTGATCGTGGGCTGCGCGCAGCGCCGCCGCGAGAGCCGCGGGCTGCACTACAACCTGGACCACCTGCGCCGCGTGGCCTCGTTCGGCCGCCGCGTCATGCGCATGCGCCGCGAACGGCGCTGGGGAGGTATGCTTGTCCCCGGCTCTCCGGCCAGCCTATAGTCGCGGGCCTGCAGGAGGTGAGATGAAGGAAGAGACCGCGTTCTGGGATGCTGTCGATGAGCTGCGCGCGACGCAAGGGGGATACATGCGTCAGGCGTACGGCTTTGTCGTGGGCTCACTCACCGAGACCGTGCGCGACCTGCCCAAACCCCGGCTCGACGATCCCCTGCTTCGGCATCTGAGCGGCCAGGAGCTGCTGCGCGGCATCGTGCGCTGCGCGCGCCGCGAGTTCGGTCCTTTCGCGCCCATGGTGTTCCGCGAGTGGGGAGTGCTGCATGGCGAGGACGTGGGCCGCATCGTCTTCCAGTTGGTCGAGTCGGGGCAATTGAGCGCGCGACCCGAGGACACGCTGCACGATTTCCTGGGCGGTCCCGACCTGCTGGCGGCACTCGAGGCGCACGAGGATTGGGGCCGGCCGCCCACGGCGGGCACGCTTGGCGACCGGCTCGCCTGATCCGTGAACCTCTACCTTCGGCTCCTTGGCTACCTGCGTCCGTATCGCGTGCGCATGGCGTTCGCGATCCTCTGCATGGTCGTCTACTCGTTCACATCGACGATCCAGATCAAGCTGGTCGAGCCTTTCACGAGCCTCATGTTCTCGCGCCCGGTCACGCAGGCGGCGCCTGCTGCTACCGGCCAGCCGTCTGCCGCGGGCTCGCCGATGGCGGGCATCTCGCTGCCGGCGATCCCGATCGCGACGCCGCACGGACTGACGAGCTTTCAGGCGTGGTGGCACCACTGGCTCTTCGATGTGCGAAGGCTGGTCGCGTTCGAGCGGCTGTGCATGGTGATCCTGGGACTCTTCCTGTTCAAGAACGTGGCGGACTACATCGGCTCGTTCCTAAGCGTGACGGTCGAGCAAGCCGCCATGCGCGATGTGCGGCGCGACCTGTTCCATCATCTGCAGTCGCTCTCGCTGAGCTTCTATCATAGCCGCCGCACCGGTGGGCTCATCTCGCAGATGACCAACGACGTCGAAGCGCTGCGCAGTGCGCTGGCCGCCGGCATCAGTAACCTGCTCAAGGATGGCCTCACGCTCATCGGCGCGCTCACGCTGGTCTTCCTTGCGTCGTGGCGGCTGGCGCTCATGTCGATGCTGATCCTGCCACCGGCCGCACTCGTACTGGTCACGATCGGCCGCAAGATGCGCAAGCGTTCGGGCCGGGCGCAGGAGCGCATGGCCGACATGACGGGCATCCTGCAAGAGAGCATCGCAGGCGTTCGCGTGGTGAAAGCCTTTCATATGGAAGCCTTCGAGGAACGCCGCTACGAGGAAGCGAACACCGGTTACTTCCACGCCTTCGTCCATCTGCGGCGGGTGTCGGCGGCGGCCAAGCCGTTCAGTGAGTACGCGATCATCTTGGTGGCGGTGGCGATCGCGTGGCTGGGCGCGCGCGAGATCTTCGACCAGCACAGCTTGCCGCCGGAGCGCTTCTTCACGTTCGTGACGGCGTTGTTGCTGACGATCTCGCCGATCAAGAGCCTCTCCGAGGTCAATAGCACGATCGCCACGGGACTGGGCGCTGCGGACCGCGTCTTTGGTCTGCTCGATACGCCGGCCACCATCACCGACGTGCCGGACGCGCCGAATCTGGCCGCGCTGGGCGACGCGATCGTGTTCGACCACGTGAAGTTCGCCTACGAGACCGGGGACACGGTGCTGCATGACGTGTCGTTCTTGGTGCCGCGCGGGCATGTGGTGGCGCTCGTGGGTGCCAGCGGCGCGGGGAAGAGCACGACACTCGACCTACTGGCGCGCTTCCACGATCCCACGGGCGGCGCCGTGCGCTGGGATGGCGCCGATATCCGAGGCGTGAGCGTCGCATCGCTGCGCGCGCAGCTGGGCATCGTGACGCAGGAGACGATCCTGTTCCACGACTCCGTGCGCGCGAACATCGCTTACGGTGTGCAAGCGACCCCGCAGGAGCAGGTCGAGGCCGCGGCGCGCGCCGCGCACGCGCACGAGTTCATCGCCAGGTTGCCGCAGGGCTACGACACCGTGATCGGTGACCGCGGCGTGCGGCTCTCGGGCGGCGAGCGCCAGCGGCTGGCGATCGCCCGTGCCCTGTTGCGCAATCCGCCCGTGCTGCTGCTCGACGAAGCCACCTCGGCGCTCGATACCGAGAGCGAGCGGCTCGTGCAGGACGCGCTCGAGCGCCTGATGCAGGACCGCACCGTGCTGGTGATCGCGCACCGGCTGTCGACCGTGCAGCACGCGAACGCGATCCTCGTCTTCGACGGCGGCCGGATCGTGCAGCAGGGCACGCACGACGAGTTGGTCGCCGAAGCCGGCGGCGCCTATCGCCGGCTGCACGACCTGCAGTTCCGCGACTGACATGGCCGCGCAACGCCTGGTAGCGCCCGAAGGCGGCTTTCGCGAGATCGCCATCCTGCGGCTTTCGTCGCTGGGGGACGTGGTCCTGACGCTGCCCGTGGTCCATGCGTTGCGCGCGGCGTATCCGCTGGCGCGGCTGCACTTCTGGGTCAAGGAGGAGTTCGCTACGCTGCTGCGATTCGAGCCTGCCCTCACGCACGTGCGCGAGCTCGAAAAGGACGCGCGGCGCCTGGAGGACCTTGTCTCCATGAGCGCTGAGCTCGAGGACTGCGACCTGGTTGTGGATTTGCACGGCAACATGCGCACGCGTGTGCTCACGTTCCGCCAGAAGGCGATCGTGTTGCGCGCCCCGAGCGAGCGGCTGCTGCGCGAGCGCTGGGTGCGCGCACGCTGGACGCAGCCGCCACGCCCGCACACGACGCTCGCGCGCTATGCGGCGGCGCTGGCGCCTCTGGGGATCGCCGTCCCGGCCGCGCCGCCGCAGCTGGTGGCCGGTGAGGCCGCCGAGGGCTGGGCGGCCGAATGGCTGGCGAAGTGGGGCGAGAGCGGTCCACTGGTCGCGCTCTGCCCCGGCGCGAAGCACGCGACGAAGCAGTGGCCGCAGGAACACTGGTGCGCGCTCGATGCGCAACTCGCCAAGGCCGGTGTGCGTCGCGTGGTCTTCAGCACCGGTAGCGAGCGTGCCGCGCTGCCGGAGTTGGCGGCGCGCATCGCCGCGGACCCGCGCGCGAGGTGGTGCCTGGAGCCACTGCCGCGGGTTGCCGCGCTGCTCACGCACGCGGCAGTCGCGGTCACGCACGATTCCGGGCTCATGCATCTGGCGGCGGCGCGCGGCACGCGTGTGGTGGCGATCTTCGGCAGCACTTCGCCCGTCCTGGGATTCGCGCCGGCGGGCGAAGGTCACGTGGTGCTCTGCCGCGACGAGCCCTGCCAGCCGTGCACGCTCCATGGCCGTGAGCGTTGTCCGCTGGGACATTTCCGGTGCATGCGCGAGATCGCGCCGGCGCAGGTGCTGGCGGCGCTGGCGGAGCTCGGTGTGGCGGCCGGCGCCCCCGCCTGAGTCGCGGAAAACCCGTGGACGCAAGCCTCGGTCCGGTGCCATGCTGACGGCGGCCACGACCGGGCCGTGCGAAGGGATGAACCTGTCCGTGTTGCTGGATCCGCGACCTTTCTTAAGATGCCTGGCCTGCAGCACGCTGTGTGTCGCGTTGCTGTGTCTCGCGCTCGCCGCTGCCGCGGCCCCGCGCTCGGCGCAGGCGCTCGTCGGGATGTCACTGCCGGCCGGTGATCCCGCCCGCGCCCTCGAGCGCGCACTCGATGCCACGCTCGCGCCGGTCACGGACAAGGCCGAGGACTTCACCGTGACGCCGCTCCGAGACGCGTTCGGCCTGCACCGCTACCGCGTGCGCCAGCGCTGGAACGCTCTGCCTGTGCTCGGCCACGAGGCGCTGGTCGTCACCGATTCCCGCGGTGTCGTCGTGAGCGCATTCGGCCGCCTTGCGTCCATCGTGCCGCCGGGCGCAGGCGCCGCGTTGTCTTCGGCACTGACCTCGGCGCAAGCGGCGGCGCTCGCCTTGAGCGGTGGCGAGCACGTGCGCGCGAGCGAGCGCGTGGTCGTCGCGGACGACGCTGTTTCCCGTATCGCTTGGGCACTCGAGACCGGCGGCGAGGGCGTCGAGGCCACGCTTGTGCTGGTGGACGCTGCGACGGGTCGCGAGCTGCGCCGGGAAGCGCTGAGCGCGCATGCAGTCGGCACCGTGTACGACGCGGACCCACGCAGCACGCTGCACGACGTGGCGCTGCCGCGTCTGGGCGGCGACGGCTCGCGATTGTCGGCGCCGGGCTTGATCGTGCTGCCGGCCGCGGGGGATCCCGTCGTCCGCAGTGATGGCGATTTCCGATTCGTGCCTGCTTCGCCCGACACCACACCGTTCGACCAAGTGAACGTCTACCACCACGCGGATGCGTTCCTGCACGACTTTGTGGGTTCGCTCGGGCTGAGTGTTGCGCGGGATTCCATCGTGGTGCACGTGCAGGTCGACCTTTTCCCTTCGATCGCACTCACGACACAGAACTACGTGTCATTGGGCCGCGCCATCCCCGGCTTCAGCGGCGATCCGGCCAAGGGCCAGGACGTGGTGTGCCACGAACTGCAGCATGCGATCACGTACAGTTTCGGCATCCAGCCCACGGGTATGAATCGCGAGGCGGGTGCCTTGCACGAGGCGATCTCCGACTACATGGCCGCGGCATGGACCCAGGATCCCGCGATCGGGGAGTGGGTCTACATCCCGTATCCCAACGGCGTCACGCGCGTGGACCGGCCGAGCAACCCTTTCTGTTACGCGAACTACAATCATGTGGCCTACGGGGGTGTGGAGGCGGGCTCGGCATGGGCGAACGGCATGATCCTGTCCGGCGCGCTGTGGCAACTACGCGGCCGTGTGGGTGCGAGCGCCGACTCCCTGGTGCTGGAGGCGCTTGCGTACCTGCCACGCGAGCCACTCTGGAGCGATCTCGCCGATGCGCTGTTGCTGGCGGATCGAGCATTCCATTCGCGGCGGTTGCGCGCCGACGTGCTTGCGGTCTTCCTCGAGCGTGGCATCCTGGGTTCCTCGCTTGCCACGCTCACGGGCCCCGATACGCTTTCGCGCGGTCAGACCGGCACGTGGCATGTGGCGTCGGTCTCGGCGGCGGGGCCTGCGCGCTGGCGGATCCAGCACTATCTCGACTGCCAGCCCGTGGGTGATCCGGTGGCGCAGGCAACGGGGGACTCGCTCACGTATTCGGATGGGCATGACTTCGAGGTGCAGGTCGTGGTGCCCGGAGCATGGACGGATTCGATCACCGCGACCCGGTTCGTCTCCGTGGAACGGCCGGCGCTCGAGTTGCAGGGACCGCAGGTCGCCGCGCGTGGCTCACGCGTGACCTACCGCGCGCGGACGACCGGTGCGGGCGCGATCGCCGTCACCTGGTGGCGCACGCGCATGGCTGGGCAGAGCGCGCCGGACTTCATGGGCTATGGGGATTCACTCGCGTTCCTGCCGGACACCGCGTTCCGGCTGGAGGGGCGCGCGAGCGACGCGCTGGGTCGCGATGCGCGCCGCACGCTCGACGTGCAGTGGCTCAGTCTGCTGGTGGACTGGCCGCAGTCGGTGGCGCCCGGTGTGCCCACGCACCTGCGCGCGTATCCGCGCGGTGTCTCGCTGCCTTACACGGTGCGCTGGGAGCAACGCGAGTGGCATGATGGCGTGCCGGACACTTCATGGAGTCTGCTCGGCACGGGCAAGGATCTAGTGTTCCTGCCGGCGCATGACACCGACGTGCGCTGCTCGGCGGATGCCGGCGCCGGCAGTATCGCGGTGACGCAGACCTTTCTGAGTGTCGAGACCGCGTCGATCGTGATTCGCGGCCCGCTCGTGCGGCCGGGTTTGTTCGAGTATTTCGCCTCGTGGCAGGGGCTGCCCACGCAGACGGTGACCTGGTACCTCTTGCCCGCCTCGGCCGGTGCCGCGGAGAAGATCCTTGGGACCGGAGTGCGCATGACCGTCACTGACGCGCCGCCGTATCGTCTGCGCGTGCAGGCGGTCGACCGCCTGGCACGCAAGGCCGGTATGGGCATCGAGGTCGCTGCCGATGGCACCGCGACCACTCCGGGCTGGGGCCCGCCACTGCGCATGGACGTGATCTGCGAAGCTGGCGCAACGCCGCAGCTGTTGTGCTCGATCCCGGGCGCGAGTCACGTGCGGCTCGTGCTCTACGATGTGGCTGGGCGCGAAGTGGCGCGACTCGCCGACGCCGATCAGAGCGCCGGTTCGCGCGCGTACATGCTGCCGCCCGATTTGCCACAGGGCGTCTACCTTGCGCGGCTGCGCCTGCCGGGCACCGAGCTCACGAAGCGTATCGTGCTCGTGCGGTGAGCGCGGCTTGAGGCTCCGCGAGGGCTGCCCTATGCTCGCGGCTTCGAGCAAGGCCCACCTGCCATCCGCGCCCGCGCGGAGGCGATCCTGCGGAGAGACGCGTGAGCGACGCCCCTGAGAAGACCAGCTTCGTCGAAGACCTGACCGATCAGTCCGATGACTTCTCGCGTTGGTACAACGAGGTCATCCGCAAGGCGCAATTGGCGGACAACTCGCCGGTCAAGGGCTGTATGGTCATTCGCCCGTATGGCTACGGGATCTGGGAGAACATCCAACGCCTGCTCGACAAGCGCATCAAGGCGACTGGCCACCAGAACGCTTACTTCCCGCTGCTGATCCCCGAATCGCTGCTGCAGCTCGAGGCCGACCACGTGGAGGGCTTCGCGCCCGAGTGCGCGTGGGTCACGCAGGGCGGCAAGGAGCCGCTCGAAGAACGCTACGCGATCCGGCCCACCAGCGAGGCGATCATCGGCCACATGTACTCCAAGTGGATCGAGTCGTATCGCGACCTGCCGTTGTTGCTCAACCAGTGGGCGAACGTCATGCGCTGGGAGAAGCGCACGCGGCCGTTCCTGCGCACGAGCGAGTTCCTGTGGCAGGAGGGTCACACCGCACACGCGAGCGAACAGGAGTGCCGCGAAGAGGTGATGCGCATGCTCGAGGTCTATCGCGAATTCGTCGAGACCGAGTTGGCGATCCCCGTGCACGCGGGCAAGAAGAGCGACGCGGAGCGGTTCGCAGGCGCCGAGGATACTTTCACCATCGAGGCGCTGATGCGCGACGGCAAGGCGCTCCAGGCGGGAACGTCGCACCACCTGGGCCAGCACTTCGCGAAGGTCTTCGACATCACGTATCAGGATGAGACCGGTAAGCGCCAGCACGTGTGGCAGACGTCGTGGGGCGTCTCGACGCGGCTCATCGGCGCGCTCGTCATGACGCATGGCGATGACGCGGGTCTGCGCCTGCCTCCGAACGTGGCGCCGATCCAAGCCGTGATCGTGCCCATCTACCGCAAGCCCGAGGACAAGGCAGCGGTGCTCGGATTCCTCGAACAGATCAAGGCCGCGCTCGGTGAGAAGGTGCGTTTCCACATCGACGACCGTGACCAGTATTCGCCAGGTTGGAAGTACAACGAGTACGAGATGCGCGGCGTGCCCGTGCGTCTGGAGGTGGGCCCCAAGGACGTGGCGAACAGCGCGGTCATGAGCGTGCGCCGGGATACACGCGCCAAGGAGAGCATCCCGCTGGCGCAACTTCCGGAGCGTCTGCCGGCGCTGCTGGCCGAGATCCAGAAGGCGCTCTTCGACCAGGCGAGTGCGTTCCGTGACGAGAAGACCGTCATGGTGCAGGACCTGGCGGGCGTGCTCGCGCACTTCGAGGGCGGTGGTAGCGGATTCGTGGCGGTGCCGTGGGATGGCTCGGTGGCTTTCGAAGCCGAGGTCAAAGCCAAAGCCGGCGCGACGCTTCGCTGCATGCCGCTCGACACATCCCGGTTCGCGAGCCTGGAGAAGCCGGGTCACCGCGTGGCGCTCTTCGCACGTTCGTATTGAGCGAAGCGCAGATGGGACGGCGGTGATGCAGACGCCTGCGCGCATGCTTGTGCGCTGGCCGAACTGGCTGGGTGACGCCCTCATGGCGCGGCCCTTCCTGCGCGGCCTGCGCGCGGCGTGCGGCAGCAGCCGCATCATGGCGATCGCGCCCGAGGGCTTTCTGGCGTTGCTCGCCGGCGACGGCGTGTACGACGAGACGGTGACGCTGCGCGATCGCGCGCTCGATGCGCGAGTGCGCGCATTCCGCGCGGAAGTGGCGTTCGTGCTGCCGCCGTCATTCTCGAGCGCGTGGTTCGCGCTGCGGCACGGCATCCCGCGCCGCATCGGTTTCCGCGGCGATGCGCGTGACCTGCTGCTGACCGAGGCGGTCGCAAGGCCCGCTCGCGGGGATCTGCACCTGTCGCGCGAATACCTCTTGCTCGGGCGCGGTTTCGGCGTGCGCGAGCCGGCATTCCGGCCGCTGCGCCTGACGGTGGGTGCGGCGGGCGCGCATGCCGTGCGCGACGCCCTGGCGGGGGCGCTCGTGCTCGCGCCGGGCGCGGCCTATGGCCCGGCTAAGCGCTGGCCGGCGCAGCGCTATATCGCGCTGGGGCGCAAGGGCCGGGAGCAGGGCTGGCCGGTGGTGGTCTGCGGTGCGGCGGAAGATCGCGAGGTGGCCGACGGGGTGGCCGCGGCCATCGGTGATGGCGCCCAGTCTCTGGCCGGGCGTACGAGTCTTCTGGATGTGGCGGCGGCGCTGAGCGGCGTGCGCGCGGTCGTGAGCAACGACTCGGGATTCGCACATCTGGCCGCGGCGGCCGGCGCGCCCACCGTGGCGATCTTCGGATCCACCAGCAGTGCATGGACGGCGCCGCTGGGCGCCGCGCGGATCCTGCAGCATCCGCCGGTGTGCTCACCGTGCTTCCACAGGCGCTGCGCCATCGGTACGGTGTGCTTGCAAGCGGTCGCGGTCGATGAGGTGTGGGCCGCCGTGGGCGATTGCGTTCAGCGATACGCAAGAATCTCGAGGGAGACGCGATGAGGATCGTGGTGCATGGCGCGAGCGTGAGGCGCTCCGGCGCGCGGATGATGATGGCGGTGGCGGGACTGGCGCTGCGCGGCCACGAGGTGCACTGGCTGGGCGGTGAGGCGCCGCCGGTGCCGGGACTCAAGCCAGTACCTGCGCGCGCGGCGCTCGATGGGCTGCGTGCCGATCTCGTGCTGGGTGGCGGCGGCCCGCTATGGCCCGCGATCCTGGGTTGGCGCGCCGGCGCGCGCGCACTCGTGCTAGGCACCGCTGCAGGGGACCTGCGCGGCTGGGGGCTGCTGCAACGCTGGGCGTGGGATTCGCTCTACACGATGGCAATGGTCGAAGAGCGCGATGGCGATGCCGTCCGTGACTTGGCCGCGAACCTGCCCTTGGAGCGCTTTGCGCTGTGGTCCGCGCAGGACGCGCCTTCGCAGCCCGATGCCACGCATGCCGACGTCGAGATGCTCGAGCGCGCCGGTGAGCGCGCCTTGGCGAGGCAGGTGGGGCATTCGGTGCGCGCAGGCTTCTTCGTCGACCGCGATGGCACTCTGGTGATCGAGCGTGGCTATCTGGCCGACCCCGAGGACATCGAGGTTCTGCCGGGCGTGCCGGGTGCGCTGCGCGCGGTGCAGGCCGAAGGCCACCCGGTGATCGTCGTCTCGAACCAGTCGGGCGTGGGCCGAGGGCTCTTTCCCATGTCGCGCGTGTACGAAGCAATGGCGCGCCTGCGCCGTGAGCTGCGCGCGCAGGGCGTGGAGCTCGACGCCATCTACTTCTGCCCGCACCGGCCCGGTTCGGGCTGCGCGTGCCGTAAGCCGGGCACGCAGCTGCTCGAGCGCGCGGCCGAGGACCTGAGGGTGTCGCTCAGGCACTCGGTGATGGCAGGGGACAAGCGCTTGGACGCGGCGACGGGTCAAGCCGCGGGCGGCCGTGGCGCGCTCGTGCGCACGGGTTACGGCCGCGACGAAGAGGCACGCATCGGCGATGAGGAGTTCCCTGTCGCCCCGGATCTCGTCGCCGATGACCTGCGCGGCGTGGCGGACTGGTTCCTGAGGACTCAGGACGAGAGCTTCGCTGGCTGACGGGGCCAGCGGCCCCGTTTCCCAACCCGCCTATCGATCCTGCTGCAGCTCCAGCGCGTAGTCCTGGCCGCCCTGTTCGCTGCGATAGGCGATCAGGTAGCCCGGTAGTCTCACCTGGTCGCGAGCGACCCAGCGGTCCTCGACCAGGTCCTCCAGACGCGCGGGGTAGGTGCCGCGCTCGCGGTGGTAGAGATCGAGCGCAAATCTCAAGTCGCGAACCTGCGCGGCCGCGAATGCGTCGTCCTTGGGCGCCGGCCGCGCCGTCAGGTGCACGAGCTGGCTCGAGAAGCGCAGCGCTGCGACCACCGCGATGATCGAGGCCGCCACGGCGAGTTCGCGCAGGATCGACGGGCCGTTGCGCGGCACTCCGCCGGGATGTTCGACCACTGGTGCCTGGGTGCCCGGATCGCGGCGGCCCACAACCTCGATCCACTGCGAATCCAGCATCCGGAAAAGGGCTTCGTACGTCTCGTACTCGGACAGCGGCGCGGTCTCGACGATGTCGGCGACCGTATGCACGCCGTCGATGAGGCCGAAGAGTTCGCGCTCTTCCTCCGACAGCGGCTCGTCGGGATCCGGCAGGTCGCGCACGCCGAGCAGCTGGTAGGGGTCCTTGAAGACCGCGACGAAGCGCTTCTGCTCATCAACGCGCCGCGCCGCTTCGATCATGACGCCTTCCATGCTCATCGAGACGATGGGCGGGGTCGGCCACTTCACGTTGGGGTCGAACCGGTACGTACCGTTGTCCCAGCGCACCAGCCGCTGCAGGTCGTCGAGGATCTGTCGCTCGATGTAGACCGCGAGTTCCTGTGCGTCGAGGTAGCGGCCGTTGAGCAGCAGGTCCTCGAGGTCGCGACCGGATTCACGCTGGATCGTCAGCAGGCCACGGTACTGCTCTTCCGAGAGCCGGTGCGTCTTGCGCAGGAACGCCATCAGCGGGTCGTCCTTGGCCAGGCCCGGGTTGCGCGTGGCGACGATGCGGCCTTCGTGCACATACACGACGGCCCGCTCGGTGTTCCACTCGAGCATGAGGCAGCCGGACTTCCTCTGCGTGCCGACGAGCTGGAGGATCTCGGTCGAGGCGAAGTCGCGTAGGTTGCCTTGCAGGGCCATGGACGTTCCTTCCTAAGCCGCGGCCGGCGTGACACGCCGGGTCGACTGCGTGATGCGGCCACGGCCGGCGGAGGCGAGTGCGGCTTCGCGTTCGTGTTCCTTGGCGCACAGCTGGAAGTAGCGCGCGATCGATATGAGGTAGACGAGCGCCGCAACGGCCACGATGAAGACCACCGGTACTTCCTGGCCCGTGAGCGTGAGGCGCGGTTCGATCGCGAAGGGCGGAGGGGCTGCGATCCACAAGCGCGCGACAAGCCACGTGGCGGCCAGTAAGAGCACCGCGGTGAACACGCGGCGATGCGCCAGCAGTCCGAAGCCGGGGACGAGCGCCGACAATCCGGTGCGGATCCAGTGGTAGCGCTTCAGGTGCGATTGGCGATGACGCAAGAGCAGCACGCGCGAGAACTCGGGACTCTCGGCTTGCGCTTCGATCTGCGTACACGTCGGGCAGAGCGCGTGTTCGCGGCGGCGCGTGGCGCAGCGCCGGCAGACGACCGAGCCACAGTTGCTGCAGGCGCGCATCGGCAGGGCCTTTTGTTGCCAGCGGCCCAGGAACAGGCCGAGCACGGTCACGATCAATGTGAGTACCGAGAACCCCCAGCCGCTGGCCTCCAGGTGTCCGCGCAGCGCGACCGGGAGGGAGCCCGGGAGCGACTGCGGCAGCGGTGCGGCGCGCAGCGCGTCCCAGAAAACCTTGGGCGTGAGCCACTGGTCGACGAGCACGAGGAGTCCGTCGTTGGTGGCCTGGGACTGGTAGTCCTTGACGAGTTCGAAGTTGATCGCCGACGCGCGGCTGAGCGCATCGTTGGCGGCCTGGTAGTCGTAGCGCTGCGTGAGCAGCTGCGAGGTGTTGAACCACGCGGCGGCGTTCTGGGGATCGGCGCTCGTGGCCTTGCGATAGCAATCGAGCGCTTCGTCCGCGTGGCCCTGCATGGCCAGGACGTTGCCAAGATCATTGAGGACGCGCGAGTCATTCGGCCAGAGTTCGAGCGCGCGACGGTAGGCGTGTTCGGCCACGGGCAGGTGATTTCCCCGGCGCGCGGTCCAACCCAGGCCGAATTGGAGCAGGCCGTCGTCGTGATGGCGTGCCGCAAGCTCCGCGAGTCGTTGTTCGCGCTCGGCCCCATAGGGCTGGTTCTCGAGGCCCGTGATGCCGTAGAACGGCGCTTGGTCCTCGTGGAGCGTGAGCGAGAAACGGCTCAGCGAGCTGAGCGCGAGCGGTGTGAGAAGCACCGTCAAGAGCAGCATCACGCCAAGCACCCGTTCACGAATGCGCATGTTCGGCCAGAGTACGCCCAGGAAGCCGAGCGTGGGAAGCATGAGGCCGAAGCCGGCGAAGTAGGGAAGGATGAGCAGACCCCAGCCCCAGATACGGCCGCTCGCGCGTGATCCGTGTCGGCCCAGCTCCTCGCTCCAGCCGTGGCTGAGGTCCTCACGGCGAAGGAACACGATGCACATCGCGGCGAGCAAGAGGCCGACGAAGAGCGCCTGCGCGAACAGCAGAGTGCTGTTCGCCACCAGTTCCAGCTGCAGGTTGAAATCCTGGCGCAGGAGCTCGATGACGTTGGCGTACTGAAGCAGCGCCTGGCTCGGCTCGCGCGTGGCCATCCATGCGGCGATCGTCAGGTGCGGCTCCACGAACAGGGGGTCGAGTTCCGCGGCGCCGCGGACATCCACCAGCGCCTCGTCGTCCTGGCCGGCCTGCTTCGCGTTGAGGCCGCGGCGGTAGAAGATGCGCGCCTCGGTGGGCATCGACGCGATATGCCGAGCGGCGCGGTAGTCGATCCACTCCGAGACCTTGCGCAGGTCGTGCGGGACATCGAGCAGGGTGCGCGAGGATGCGGGCACGTTCTTGGGCGCCGGCTTCAGGCTGGACTTGCCGCTCACGACCGGGACCGCGTCGGGAGCCGCGCTGGAAGGTGCCTGCGCATATGCAACGGAGTCGAACGCAAGGGTGAGCAGGGCGATGAGCGCGATGCGGCCTGCGGCACGCAGACCCGGAGAGACCCATGGCGAGCGCACGCGTGCAACCCACGGCACGTTGTATGTAGCGTGCGCGTTGGCCGAGACCAGCCTGGACCGAGGAAGCTTCATGCGGGCCATTCCCTTGACACTCCGGTGGTGCGCTCCTACCGTGCGGCGCGATCGTCCGCGTTATCGGCCAGCCGTGCGCGACCCTTGAGAAGCTTCTCCGATGCGTGCTTTCCGCGGGTTCAGCCGTGCGTTTGTGCCCCCCCCTGAACCGCATCCGGCGGCGCACACGCCAGCGAGCCGCGCCCGCCTTGAGGGAGTCCTGCGATGAGTGTCACACCCCCGGGCACAGCGACGCCGTGGATCCGCATCGTCGAAGCGCCCAAGCACGTGGGCGAAATCGTCGAGCTGCGCGGCTGGGTCACCCACCGCCGCTCGAGTGGCAAGGTCCAGTTCCTGGTGCTGCGCGACGGTAGCGGCACGCTTCAGGCCGTGGCCGGCGTCAAGGACATCTCGCCCGAGCAGTGGGAGGCCAGCGCGGCCATCACCCAGGAGTCGGCGGTGATCCTGCGCGGGATGATCAAGGCCGACACGCGGCAGGCCGGAGGCGTGGAGCTTGGCATGCAATCGCTCGAGGTGGTCTCGGCGGCGCCGGACTATCCGATCACGCCCAAGGAGCATGGCGTGGACTACCTCATGGACCACCGCCACCTGTGGCTGCGCGCCAGCCGCCAGCAGTCGATCCTGCGCATCCGCGCCGAGATCATCTCGGCGTTCCGCGATTTCATGAACCAGGAAGGCTTCCTGCTGGTCGATGCGCCGATCTTCACGCCGAGCGCGTGTGAGGGCACGTCGAACCTGTTCGAGACCCAGTACTTCGACGACAAGGCGTACCTGTCGCAGAGCGGCCAGCTCTACATGGAAGCGGCCGCGATGGCGTTGGGTCGCGTCTACTGCCTGGGACCGGCGTTTCGCGCGGAGAAGAGCAAGACGCGGCGGCACCTGATCGAGTTCTGGATGATGGAGCCCGAGTGGGCGTTTGCCACCCTTCAGGACGTGATCGCGCTCGAGGAGAAGCTGCTCATCTACACCGTGGGCCGTGTCCTGGAGCAGCGCGCCGAGGATCTGAAGATCATCGAGCGCGACACGAGCAAGCTGCAAAAGGTGCTAGGGCCCTTCCCGCGTATCCACTACGACGATGCCGTGAAGATGCTGCACGAGGCGGGCATCGCGTTCGAGCACGGTAACGATTTCGGTTCGCCCGACGAGACCGAGTTGTCGAACCGGTACGACACGCCGATCTTCATCACCAACTACCCGGCCGCCGTGAAAGCGTTCTACATGGAGCCGGACCCGAATGATCCCAAGCTCTGCTTGTCGTGCGACTGCCTCGCGCCCGAGGGTTATGGCGAGATCATCGGCGGCGGCCAGCGCATGTCGTCGCTCGAGATGCTCACGAGCCGCATCGATGCACATGGCCTCCCGCAGTCGGCGTTCGAATGGTACAAGGATCTGCGCCGCTATGGTTCGGTACCGCATTCCGGGTTCGGGATCGGCGTCGAGCGCACGCTGGCCTGGATCGCAGGACTGGATCACGTGCGCGAGAGCATCGCGTTCCCGCGCATGCTGTACCGGCTGACGCCCTAGCGCGATCGCTGCAGGAGCATCATCGAGTTGGCGCCGCCTGTGGAGTCGATCACGGCCACGCGGGTATAGTGCGCCATGAGCGAGTCGCGTTCGGAACGGTCGCGGAAGGGCCGGCCGATGCCCGCGAAGCCGTCGGCGTTCTGCAGTGTGCCGGCGCGCACCAACAGGAAGTCGGGGCGGGCCTGCGCAGCGATGTCGGCGTACCAGCCAGGACCCTGCAGGCGGCGTCTGCTCACCGCTGGGGATACGAGCCCGGTCTCGTCGATGATGCGCGCGGGAACACGAAAGCCGACGATGCCGATCGGTTCCAGGAACAGGCTCTGGCCCGGCTGCACATGATCGAGAAGTACTTCGCTGGCGCGCACGAAAGCGGTGTACTCGGTCTGGGCGCGGCCGCGATAGAGCTCCGGCTGCAACGTCCACATCCCGGCAAGGCAGCAGGCGAGCGAGATCCACAACGCGCGGCCCTTGAGCATCTGCGGCAGACCGATCGCGGCGCACGCGGCCAGACCCGAGAGCGGCACCATGAAGTACCACCAGAAATACGACGCGCCGACCACGACGTACGACAGGTACACCGCGAGCGCACCAGCGACCGCGAGAGTGAGCGCAGACATCGTGCGCTTGGCGAGCGCCACCACGCCGAGCACTACGGCGGGCCCGAGGATAACGCTGAGCGGCACGAGGAAGTTCGCCTCGCCGATCACCGGCCAGCGGCCAAGCGGGAAGGGCAGGAGCCATTCCCACCAGTGCCGTCCCGCCCATGGGCCGGGATGCCCGTAGACCTGGGACTTGGCGATGACGCTCTGCGGGATCGCCGAGCCGTAGGCAACCGTGAGCGCGGCGATGCCGCCGGCGATCAGTGCCAATGCCACGCCGCGATCGCGCCACGTGGCGCCCAGCAGCAGGATGGCGGCCGGCAGGGCGCCTTCGGGACGGATGAAGACAAGGCTCGCGATCGCGAGGCCCGTGAGCGGACTGCGCTGGTCGAGCAGCAGTGCGGAGAGGGCGATGAGCGTGAAGAACATGCTCGTCTCCATGCCCGCGGTGGAGATGGCGCCGAAGAACGGCCACGCGCCGAAGAAGATCCCGAACGTCCATGCGGCCGCGACCGAAGCGTGACGGCGCAGCAGGGTGACCATCGCGAATGCGCTGACCATGTCGCCCAGCAGCGTGGTCAGTCGCGTCCAGACCTCGGGCTCCACATGAAGCGTGAACGCGAGCGAACTCCAGAGCGTCCAGAGCGGAGAAGAGAAGCCCATCACTTTCTCGCCGGGATTGAAGACCAGGCCGAAACCGTTCGCGAAGTTTCGTGCGTAGCGGAACGTGATGTACGCGTCCTCGGCGGCCAGCGGGATATAAGTGGTGAAGATCCAGCGCGAGAGAAGCACCAGCAGCAACGCCATGAGCCAAGGTTGCCGCGGGTCGAGGAGGTCCGCGAGTCTGGGAAGGGCCGGTGTTCCGGCGGCGGCATGTGCTTCGCGTGGGGCGCGCGCGGGCGTCGCAGGGGTGGGTTTTCGGGCCATCGTCGAGCTTTCCCGGGCTGGGGGAGTTGCCGTTTCGCGCGAGTGCGAAAATCGCCTGAGCCGCACGAGTCTAGGCAGGCGATGCGCGGCGGGCAAGTTCCGGCGGTCCACAGTTCCGGCGGTCCACCTCGTGGCATCGTATGCTCTCACGGGAGTTGCGCGAACCTTGACAGGCTCGCGAGCGATTCCTAGTGTGCCCGTCCGCTGTGCTCATTACTCTCGCTGCTGCACCCCTTGGTCTTGCGATTCCCGGCTCAGGCACCAGAGGTTGGATTGACATGCGGCGAGTGGCTTCCCTAGACTTTGGCTACTTCGTGGTCCGGAGCGCCGGTCTTCCATCCTTACCGGTCGCGCTCCTTTTGACGTGTGCCCTCTGCAGTTCCTGCGGCACCCCGGGCAAGCTCGGATCCCAACAGGTGGAAGATACCCAGACTTCCGGGCGTATCTCGGTCGTGGTCACGCCCGAGATCCGGCCATTGCTCGAACGCGAGGTTGCCGCGTTCGAAGCACTTTACCCGCAAGCTTCGATCACTTTGCAGACGGGAACCACTCGGGAGGCAGTCGCGGCTTTGTTCGGCAAGCAGTCCGACCTGGCAGTCGTCGGCCGGGAACTCGAACCGGAGGAACGCACGGTGAAGGTCAAGGGCGGCATGGAACTCGAGGGGTATCGCTTCGCCAAGGACGCCCTGTGCGTGGTCGTCCACCCCGCGAATCCCGCCGACCATGTGAGTGCGGAAGAGCTGCGCCAGGTGTATCTGGGCGAAGCGACTTCGTGGGACCGGCTGGGCGGTGCCAAGGGTGTGATCGAGCCAGTCGTGCAGCCGCTCGACGGCGATATCGGCGTGGCCTTCATGCAGTCCGCGCTCGGCGGTGAGATGCCCTCTGCCCCGGCGTACCGGGCCGCCGATGATTCGGCGGTCGTGGCGCGAGTGCGGGCCACGCCGGGCGCGATCGGATTCGTCTCCTCGCACTGGGCCGACCGTGGTGCGAAAGCGGTGCCGGTCTCGGCGCTGCGCGGATTGCCGGCGGTGAAGGCCGACCCGGAAGCCGTCTATAAAGGGGAGTATCCCCTGTCTCGTGACTTCGAGCTCTATGTCCGCGCCAGCGGACCGCGGCTCGCGAATGGGCTGATCACTTATGTGACCAGCCTCGATGGACAGAAGCTCGTGCATGAGGCGGGATGGGTGCCCACTGCGGTGCCGGTCCGCTTCGCGCGACGCTCCCCGATGCTCAGCTCCCACTGAATCCCGAGGAGATCGCACCAGACGCCATGAACCTCTCGAACCGTGAATACGCCAGCGCAGTCCAGTTCCCTCGTGTCATGCTCGCCGCCGCACTGTTGATGGTGTGCGCCTTCACCGCTCAGGCGGACGACCTCAAGGAGGGCCGTGCGGCGCTGACCGCCGGGCAGCTCGAGCAGGCGGTGACGCTGTTCGAGAAGGCAGCGCAGCAGGGCAGCGCGGAAGGGCGCGCAGGCGTGGGGTTGGTGTGGCTCAAGCGCCATGACGACGCCAAGGCGCGCGATGCGTTCGAGACGGCCACGAAGATGGATGGCAATCTCGCGCAGCCGTATTTCGGGCTTGGCGAGATCGAGCGCCATGCGGGCAAGTACGCCGAAGCGGTCGAGCACTACAAGCGCGCGAGTGACCTGGACCGGCGCTACCCCGAGGCGCTGCTCGCGTACTCGGATGCGCTCGTGCAGCTCAAGCGCTACGACGAAGCGATCCAGGTGCTCCAGCCGGGGCTCAACTGGGGCGCCAGGACGAAGCCGCGTTTCCTGGTCGCGCTCGGAAACGTGGAGATGGGGCGCGACTCGCTGCGCGATGCGGGCATCTACTTCACACAGGCGCAGCAGGAAGCGCCCGATGATCCGCAGACGAATCGCGCACTGGGCGACTTCTATCTCAAGCGCGGCATCGGTTCGTTGGCCGTGCCCAACTACCAGAAGGCTGTCGCCCTCGACAGCATGGACGTGGAGTTGCACTACGCACTCGGCCGGGCGCTGTATTTCGACAAGCAGTACAACGAAGCGCTCGAGCAGTACCGCTGGGTCACGATGCGCGATCCCGACTACGCCTTGGGGCAGTTCGCGCTGGGCAACCTGTACTACCTTTCCGGTCAGGCGGACACGCGCCGGTACACCGATGCGCAGCCCTATCTGGAGCGCTACGTGAAGCTCATGCCCGATGACGCGAAGGGCTGGAGCGTACTCGGGCGCGACTACTATTTCCTCAAGATGAAGGACGAAGCGGTGACGGCCATGAGCAAGGCCGCGGCGCTGGGGGAGAAGTCCAAGGACATGTACACGATCCTCGGCCGCGCCTACGCGGATCGCAAGGAGTGGCAGAACGCGCTCGATGCGTACGCGAAGGGCGACCCGAACACGACCGATCTGCTCAAGATGGGGCAGATGCACGTGTTCCTGGGCAATATCGACCGCGCGGATTCGGTCTACCAGGCGATGATCGACCGGGATTCCACGTCGAGTGACGCGAAGTTCGCGCTGCTCGAACGGGGCAAGCTCAAGTTCCGGCAGAAAGACTACCCGGGCGCGGTGTCGGTCATGGCGAGGCGAATCGCCCTTGACCCCAACTCCGACGAGGCTTACTACTATACGGGCTTGTCGTATAAGGAGATGAAGCAGTTCCCCGAGGCCATCGCGGCGCTCCGTCAGGCCGCCGTGCTCGCCCCGGGAAAGTCCGACCGGCACTTCTGGTTGGGACTCGTGCTCGCCCAGGCGGATTCCATCCCGGACGCGCTGAACAGCCTGTCGCGCTCCACCGAGCTGGATTCCACCAGCCGGAATGCGGCGATCGCCTTCCAGCAGATCGGGTATCGCGCGCTCCTGGCGAAGAACTGGGAGGGTGCGACGCGTCCGCTCGAGCGTTCGGTCGCCATCTACGACAAGGATGTCCAGACGCTGATCTGGCTGGCGCAGGGCTAT
Organism: Candidatus Eiseniibacteriota bacterium; assembly: GCA_025360715.1. GTDB lineage: Bacteria > Eisenbacteria > RBG-16-71-46 > RBG-16-71-46 > RBG-16-71-46 > CAIXRL01. The sequence continues at coordinate 43,326 of JANYBS010000247.1, forward strand.
CAGAACTCCGGCAACAAGGCGAAAGCGATCGAGACCTACCGCAAGGTGCTACAGCTCCAGCCCGGGCATCCCGAGGCGACGAAAGGGCTGAAGTCCCTCGCCGGTCAATAATGAAGTTGTGAAGAAGGCCGCGCGCGTGCGGCATCGGATCCTAGGCGGATTCGTGGACGCGAAGCACATCCGCCTGCTTGGAGGATTGGGATGGCACAGATGAAGAGCCGCGTGGTGGGCAGCATCACGATCCTCACCCCGAAGGGTTACCTCACGGGTGGCGAGGAGACCGAAGAGGTCGAGAAGGCGATCAAGCAGCTCAGTGATGATGGCAACAAGGCGCTCATCATCAACCTGAGCGAGACCCAGCACCTGAACTCGACGGCGCTGGGCGTGCTGATCTCGGCCCATTCGAACTACGTCCGTCGCGGCGGACAGATGAAGCTGGCGGCTGTCGACAAGCGCATCGAGAACATCTTCGTGATCACGAAGCTGTCCTTGGTGTTCGACGTGTACTCGACCGAGGAGCAGGCGATCGCCAGCTTCGCGGAGCGCGAGTCGGTCTGAGCGGGTCTGCCCGCTCCGCACGAGGAGGACGATTGTCAGTCCAGCGCAAGCAGTTGCTCAGCATCACCGTCCTGACGCCGAAGGGCCGTTTCTACGGCGATCGTGAGACCGATGAGCTCGAGAAGGCGGTCATGGACGAGGCGGCTACAGGCAACACCAAGCTCGTGCTCAATATGACCGAATGCGAGGCTCTGAACTCCGTGGCAATCGGTGCACTGATGCGCGGCTATGCGAACTACAAGGGACGTGGCGGTGAGATCAAGTTGTGCGGGCTCGGCAAGCGCCTGAAGGATCTCTTCGTCATGACCAAGCTGATCATGATCTTCGACCATTCGGATACCGAAGAGCAGGCGCTCGCGGCGTTCGCCGAGGTCGAGAAGTAGCCTCCGCCTGACCGGGTCGGGGGATCAGAACAAAGCACCGATGTGACGGGACGAACGTCCCGAGGCCCGGGCGGGAGAGCAGCCTCTACCGCTGACCAGAAACCTCCGTGATCCTGTCGTCGAGACGACGGGTCCGGTGATGGAGGAATCAAACCGAAATGAATCGTTATATCGTCCCACTCGGCTTCGCAGCGGCTCTTGCGGTTTCCATTGCAGCGTGGTGGTTCCTCCCGGCACTCGGCGAATTGGGCAGGCAGGTTCACGACGGCGGCTTCCTCGTCTCGTTCCTGATCCTTCTGCTCATCCTCCAGGTCTCGTTCGTGATCGAGCGTATCTGGAGCCTGAACAAGGCCAAGGGTACGGGCTCGATGCCGGACTTCCTCAACAACGTCCGCAAGAAGATCCAGACGGGCGAGCTCGACGAAGCGATCAAGCTCTGCGGTAAGCAGCGCGGCTCTGCGGCGAACGTCATGCGCGCTGGTCTCGAGCGCTACAAGATGCTCGTCGCCGAAGGCGCTCCGAAGGACAAGATCGTCGCCGAGACGCAGGCTGCGATCCAGGAAGCCAACGGCCTCGAAGTGCCGCTGCTCGAGCGCAACCTCATCGCCTTGTCGACCATCGCGTCGATCTCGACGATGGTCGGTCTGCTCGGAACGGTCATGGGCATGATCGGCGCCTTCGGTGCACTGAGCCACGCCGGTGCGGTCGATGCCAGCAAGTTGGCCGGCTCGATCTCGGAAGCCCTCATCAATACCGCCGGCGGTCTGTTCGTCGCCATCCTCGGTATCGTGATGTACAACGTGTTCGTGACCCGCGTCGACGGCTTCAACTACATGATGGACGAAGCGTCGTACGAAGCGGTCCAGCTCCTGGCCGCCAAGGCCAGCGAGAAGAAGTAAGCCGGAAGGAGAGTAGATCCCATGCTCAAAAAGATGCGCCGCATCGGCATCGCCATCGATATGACGCCGATGGTCGATGTGGCCTTCCTTCTGCTGATCTTCTTCATGTGCACGACGCAGTTCAAGCCGCCAGAGAAGGATAAGATCACTCTGCCGGAATCGAACTCCCAGGCGAAGTCGCCAGAGTCCCAGATCATCACGATCGCGATCACAGCACCGAAGCCGGAGAAC
>JANYBS010000009.1 GCA_025360715.1 Candidatus Eiseniibacteriota bacterium
GCGCGGTCGGGGCGCCCCGCGCCCAGGCTGCGGCCCAGAATCGACGCGCCGGCCAAGCCGATGGACACGCTGAGGATGAACTGGATCGCCTCGATGCGATTGGCCATGCCCACCACCGCGATCGCTGCAGCCCCTTGCGAAGACGCCGAACGCACGAACGCGATATACACGACCGAGAACAGGATGCTGATCAGCGCCGCCGGTAAACCAACGCGCGCGAGCCCGGCGATGCGCACGGGTAGCCCCGGGGCGCGGCGTGCGAGCGGGAACGCGGGATGCCGGCGCCACGCCAGGTACGCATAGCAGCTCAGCATGCCGCCCTGCGCGATCACGGTCGAGAGTGCGGCGCCTTGGATCCCCAAGCGCGGCACCGGTCCCCAACCGTAGATGAGCAACGGCGCCAGGATCACGTTGAGCACCACACCGAGCACGTCGATCTGGAACGGCGTGCGCGTGTCACCCGCCGCGCGCATGATGCTCTCGGCCGACAGCGAAGCCATGAGCAGCGGCGCGCCCAACAGGACGATGCGCAAGTAGGCACCGCCGCTCTCGACCACGCTACCGCCGGGATCCATGACGCGGAAGACGGCGCGCGAGAAGAACAGCCCCGCGATCGCCGCCACGAACCCCAACAAGAATGCAGCGCGCAGGCCCTTCCACGCGGCCACACCCGCGCGCGCACGATCGCCCGCACCGATCAACTGGCTCACGTACGCCGACAGGCCCACCGCGAACACGTCGTTGAGGGCGTACACGCTCCACAGCACGAACACCGACGTGGTGATGGCCGCCGTGGCAGTGACGCCCAAGCCGCGCACCCACAACGCATCGATCCATTGAAAGGCCAGACGCAGCGCCTGCGACGCCAGGATCGGCAGTGCGAGCCGCAGCAGCTCGCGCCCGATGGGCGGCGAATGGGGTGGCCCCGCGGTGGTTCTCGTCACATCTCGCTCAGCGGATGCCCGAGTTCGCGCAGACGCAACGCGAGCCGGCCGGCCTGCAGGTCCATGAGCGCATGCAGGACCATGGCCGGGTAGAGCGAGCCCGAGAGCAGCACCACGACCGTGAGGAACGCGCCCACGAAGCCAGTGCGAAGCATGCCGGCGCCGCCTTGATAGGCATGCGCGACGCCGAAGATCGCGACCTGCAGAACCACCGAAGGCCACAGACCCACATAAGACAAGAGCACCCACTGGAGGAAGCCACGAAACAGCAGCTCCTCGCAGATGCCTGCGGTCACGGCGAATGTGGCAAAGAGCGGCCACTCCTTGGCGTGGGCCGGCAGCAATCTGCCGGCCGGTGCCAAGCGGTCGTGGATGCGCGCGACGAGCTCGGCGTCGTTCGCCAGCTTGGCCATCTGGCGCTGCACGGCGATCACGATGCCCACGGTGCCGATCATGACGCCGGCAAGGCCCCACGTGGGCCGCGGCACCAGCAACAGCTGCGCGAGCGGGCGATGGTGCGTTATCCACAGCGCCGCCACGATCGCCGCAAGCATCCACTGCGCCGCGATGCCGCGCGCGTGGTACTGCGGGCGCAGGCGCGGCAGGGCATCGGCGCTGACCGCGCGCAGGTGCCTCATGCCCAGATACGCGCGCACGGGCAGCGCGATCATGAGCAAAAGCAGCACAAGAAGGTCCCAAGGGGTCGGCACCGGGGCAGCATAGCGGTCATGCCCGCGCGGGGCTAGACTGGCCCGGCGCTGCTCTCCCATCCGAAACGAGGACTCCGATGCTCCGCCGACTCTTGTTCGCTGCCATGGTCATGACCGCCGCGCACGCCGTTGCCGCCGCGCCCGCCCCTACCGCCGCGCCGGCCCTCACGCTGGGCGAGACCGTGCCGCTCGAGACCACCTACGGCAACTCCGCGCTGCCCGCCGCGCGCGACCTGTGGGTCGATATGATCACGCACGCCACGCGCAGCATTGACATCGAGGAGTTCTATTTCTCGTATCGCACCGGCGAGCGCATGCAGACGATCATCGATGCGATCGGTGTGGCAGCCGCACGCGGTGTGAAAGTACGGCTCATGCTCGACACGAACATGGGCAAGACGTATCCGCATCCGGCGGATTCACTCGCCAAGCTCCCGCATATCGAAGTGCGCTTCGTGGACTACCGCGCACTGGCCGGCGGCGTGCAGCATTCCAAGTTCATGGTGGTCGACGGCCGCGAGGCGTGGCTCGGCAGCCAGAACCTGGACTGGCGCTCGTTCACGCACATCCATGAGTTGGGCATCCGCATGCGCGAGCCGCGGCTCGCTGGGGCGCTGCTGGCGGTGTTCGAAGCCGACTGGGCCGCCGCCGCGCGCGATCAGAAGGAATCGCCGCCCGTGGCGTCGATCCCCGCGTGGCCACTGCGGCTGGTGCAAGGCGCGCGCGATACCGCGATCGTCACACTGAGCGCCAGCCCGCAGAAGACCACGCCCGCGGGTATCCCGTGGGACCTGCAGATGATCGTCGACCGCATCGCCGCCACCACGGACACCGTGCGCATCCAGACCATGAACTATGGCGTGACTTCGCACGGCGTGGCGGACAGTACGCTTCACAAGGCGCTCATCGCGGCCGCACAGCGCGGTGTGCAGGTTCAACTGCTCGTGGCCGACTGGACGCTGGGCGGCGCAGGCGAATCCGCGCTGCGCGACCTGGCCGCCGTGCCACTCATCGCCGTGCGTATCTCGCAGGTGCCCGAGTGGAGCGGCGGCTACGTGCCGTTCTCGCGGGTGGAGCACTGCAAGTACATGGTCACCGGCGACGACTCGTGGATCGGCACCAGCAACTGGGAGCCGAGCTACTTCCTGAACACACGCAATGTGGCGCTCAACGTGCACAACGTTGGGATCGCGGCGCAGCTGCGGCGCGTGTTCTGGAACGACTGGTCGCAGCCCACCGCCGTGGCGTTCACGCCAGGCACCAAGCTGACGCCGCGCATGCACGGCATGACGGTCCCGGCCGGCGCGAAGTCGTACGGCGAGTAGCGGGCGAGCGCTACGGCGTCAGTTGCCGACGCTGTAACGCTCGCGCAGCAGCGCCACATGGTGCGCCTCGTGGCCGGCGATGATCGCGGCAAGCGCGCGTACCGAAAAAGGATGGCCGCTGGCGGTGCCCCGGCGCAGCAGTGCGTCGGAGTCGAAGCTCTGGAAGAGCGCCAGGCTCGCCGCGCGAATGGCCGCGAACTCACCGACCATCTCGCGCACCGGCCTGCGGTCGAATCCGCCCGCGGGCACCCAAGCGTTCTCATCGAAGCCCGGCAGCTCGGTGGCGTCGGCACGGCCAAAACGCAGTGCGCGATACGCGAACACACGCTCGGCGTCGGCCAGATGACCGATGACTTCCTTCACGCTCCACTTGCCCGGCGCGTAACGGTGCAGGCCCTTGTCCTCGGACAGGCCAGCCAGTAGCTGCGGCGTGGTACGAGCCTGGGATTCGAGTTGGGCGAACACATCTTCGCCGACCAGACGGATATAAGTACCGTAATACGGCGCGTGCTCATCCGCATCCGGCTTGGTGATATACGGCATTGCGAGGCTCTCCCACGATGAGGGGTGATCCGGGGGATGGTCCAGTGTGCCGGACCCGCCCGCACGGGGCAACAAAAAGACGGCGCCGGGGGCCCCGCCGCCGTGGTGGGATACGCAATTGGCGGGCGGAGGGTTGCGTGGCTTGGGTGCGGTCGTTATCTCACCCGCCCTGCCAGAAACGCGGCCCCGGGGGCCGGGGTGCGCGTGGCGCCGCGAGGGCCGAGCGTCCTGATCAGCGCCAACATGCGCTGCTCGATCGGCAGGTCGGGATCGAAGTTGGCGTGGCGAGCGCGAGCGCGAGCTTCGGTCTGGCTGAGGCCCAGATTCATGAGGCCTGGCACGAGCTCCTCAGCGGCGTCGTTCGCCCGCTGCTGCGAGGCCTTCGCGGATGCGCGCTCCTCGCGTTGCTCGCCTCTAGGCGCGCGCTGGCATGAGGCCCCGCGCTTCTCCGCCATGAAGCCCGCGCCGAAGGTCTGTTCGGCGCGCAATTGATTGTGTGCGCGGCAGAGCAACCGCACGTTGGAAACGTCGGAGCCGCCGCCGCGCGCGACCGGCTGCACATGGTCGTATTCGATGTTGGCGCGCGACTCGCAACGACGTCCGGCATCGCTCACGAACGTGCACTGGCCGCCGTCGCGGTCATGCACCTCGCGCTTCACCTCGGGCGTGATGTACCCGTTCTCGCCGCCGCTCGTGCACTTGCGCGGGCGATTCGTGGCGCCAAAGCGCTTCTTCTCCGCGTGCGCGAGGACCAGGTCTGCAGCAAGCTCGAGCAATGCCGCGAGGTCGCAGGCCTTCCCGCCGTGGCTGAGCAGTTCCTGCGCGCGGCGCAGTTTCTCGACCAGCGCTTGGTCCACGCGTCCATCGAGCGCGTAACGGCCCGGTGCGACCGGTGTGAAGCGCGCGAATGATGCGGGGCGCGGAGCTGAATCCGGCGGAATCGCTGATGAATCCGGCGTTCCTGACAATTCCTCAACCCGCTTCGTGGCGGGTTCTGCGGATGTGGCAGGTGCGTCGCTGGCGGCGCAGCTCGCAACCAGTGTCGCCTGCTCAGCCGGCTCCGGCCTCGGGAACCACATGGCCAGCATCTCGCGGATCTGCGCGCAGCTCTTGCGCGATGCCGCCTGCACCAGGCTCTCGGCATTCGCACTCGTGAGCGCCGGCGCCAGCTGCAGCACACCGCTCAGGTGCAGCCGCCCGTCCGCGATGGCTGGGAAGAGTGCCGGATGCTCGCGAGTGATGCGCGCGACACGGATGCGCTTCTCGGCCGAGTCCTCGGACATGCCCAACGCACCCACGCAGAACTGGTGCATCGACGAGTAGGCCTCGGGCCGATAGAGCTTTCGCTCATCGAACTCACCCAGGTAGGCGAGCATCATCGCGCAGTCGCGGTTGCTGCGCTTGCTGAACACGAAGAGGCCGCGGCGGATCTGCTGCGTGGCGTGGTGCGAGACACGGTAGCTGCGCATACATCACCCATCGCGGGGGCGGGTTCGCGGTGGCGTGTGCATTGTCGCATGCGTGTTTTCGGCGCTCGTAGGTGCGCGCACAAAGCAGAACGCGAGCCGCTATGACAACTCGCGAGCATTAGTCGCGCGTACAGCGTGCACGGTCAACGCTCGCGCGATAGGAGTATGCTGAGCGGTGAGTCTCGGAGATGGGTTCGAATGGCCCGGAAAGCTGTCAAGGGGTCTCGATCGCAAGAGAGTCGAACGTCGACCGCCTGTTCGCCAGAAGCGCATCGAACATGCGACACCCCTCGGCACTTGGTTTGAACCGAGTTCATCTCGCACTCCCAGCGCTCCCACGGAAGATCGCGTCGCCTACCACCGTAGGCCGACCAGCGCCGCTGCTCCTCTCGTCTTCCAGGCGACACCCCAGTCTTCCTTCTTCTGTACATCGACCAGGCCGTGGGTGTAGCGAAGTGTCACGAGCCGCGCGTGCTTGCTGGCGGGAAACTCGAGGCCAGCTTCTACGTCGACCGAAAGATCGGTCCGCTTCAACAGCTTCGTGATGCTTTCCTTGCTATTCGGGAACCCAGGAGTGGAGTAGTCGATGTACATCTTCCCGTTGAGCAGCACCGCCGCTTCCGGGCCCGCGGCGATGCTCAGCCGCTTAGACGGAAATGGCCGGAGCTTGAAGAGCACCGGCACCGCCAGATAGTGCTGGGCAATGCGGAACTCACCCGCTATGGGAAATGGAGGCGGGAAGTCGAGCTTCACGCGATTCCCGTACTCCACATATCGCAGCCCCGTCACGAGTGAGGACGCTCCTCGCAAGTGCACTTCCGCTGTCGCGCCGCCCGTGAAGCAGACGCGCGATCCGGGGTCCCAGTAGGAGGTGATGAATGAGATCGCGTCGAGATGTTCGTAGTCCAACGATGTGAGATTCCCGCCCAACTCGACACCGAGCCTCACGCCCGCGAATGACGGAGCAGCGAAAAGCAGCACGAGCAGCGTGCTCACCATGGCTGCGCCGCAAGCATGAATCGAAACCTTTCCGTGATTCAACATGACGTCACCCTCCGTGACCAACCGCGCCACTTACATCTTCCCCACCACCACCAACCTCTGCTCCCCACTCCGCACCAGCAGACCCGGGTCGTACAT
>JANYBS010000010.1 GCA_025360715.1 Candidatus Eiseniibacteriota bacterium
GGGTGCTTACTCATCCAGATCATGAGCATCACGCCCACCACGGCCACGGCCAGCATGAAGAGCGTCATGATCACGGTCCAGGCGCGCACGAAGACGATGAACAGCCACCCCCACCAAGGGATGTCGCGGCGGAAGGCGGGCTTATCGTCTGCGGGCGTGCTCATGGCCGCACTGTAGCGCAGTTACCCGCAACGGCGCGCCGCCAAGGGGGCGGCCGCGCCGCGCTCCCCATGCGCTCGGGAATCCGGTGGCGGAAGCCGCGGGAATAGCCGACAATTCGCGCAAAGGCCCTGCTCCCCAGGGCCCGTTCGAAACCACATCATCGACTGACTCATCATTCGGGGTCCCGTGCGCCTTCTCGCTCGCCTTTCGCTTCGCGCGCTCGTCGCGCTCTTGCCGGTCTGGATCGTCCTCGCCCTCCCGCTCGCGGCTCGCGCACAGGACGCCGAAGTGCAGCGCGCGCCACGCCAGCGCACCGCCAGCGTGGCCTCCTCGCGGCCGCTCGCGCCGATCGCCACCGGCGTCGTGGACTTCGCCGAACTCTCGCGCCGCAACGCGCTGCGTCTGGGCATCGCGTTCCCCGTCACGCCGGTGCTGCTCGATAACAACGAAGCGATGGACGAGAACGGTGAGCCCGAAGGCGACGTGGTGGGGCCCGGCCGTTCGATTGCGACCGCGCTCATGCAGCGTCCGTTCGCGGCGTCACCCATCGCAGCGCAGGCCTTCGCCGGCCTCGACGACATCGCCTCGGTGGGCAGCGGCGGCATCTACATTCCGCCCGATGTGAGCGGCGCCGTGGGACTCACCAAGGTCATGCAGGGCAGCAACAACAACTACCGCGTGTTGGACAAAACCACCGGTGCGGTTCTCTCGACCGTGAGTCCGGCGTCGTTCTGGGCGAGTGTGATGACCGGCGAGAGCCTGACCGATCCGCGCATGGCGTACGACCCTTACAACAACCGCTGGATCATCGCCACGCAGACCGTCACCACGAGCGCCGGCAAGATCCTGGTGGGCGTCTCGCAGACGAGCGATCCTCAGGGCGCGTGGTTCCTCTACAACTTCAATACCGGCCTCACGGTCGATTTCCCCATCCTGGGCTTCAACAAGAACTGGGTGAGCGTCTCGATCAACACATACGACAGTGGCTTGTCGGCGTTCAATCGTGGCATCAACCTGCTGCTCAACTACCCGCTCGCGCGCACGGGCACAGGCAGCAGCACGATCGCATCGCTCAATGTGAGCAGCGGCTTCTGCGTGTCACCGTGCATCACGTATTCGGCTGCCGCCGAGACGCTGTATGAGATCGCACACCTGAGCAGTTCCAACGCCACCTTCGCGGTCGACTATGTGACCGGCACGCCCGCAGCGCCGGTCTATCATCAGGGCGGTGCCAAAACGCGGCCCGGCGGCGGCTGGCTCGATGCGAACAACAACATCATGCCGCAGAGCGCGCCCAACAACGGCGTCGCGTCGTGCAACCCGCCATGCGCGGCCGAAGCGCAGGATGCCTTCGTGCGTTCAGCGTCGGTGTACCGCAACGGCAACGTGTACTACGCGCAGACGATCGAATTGATCGCGGGCAGCGACGTCCGCACGGCCGCGCAGTGGACGCGCGTCGACCCGCTCACGGGCAGCTTCATCGACGGCGGGCGCCTGCAGGATCCCACCGCGACTCCGACCAACGGCGGCAAGTGGTACGGCAATGTGCATCTGTCGGTGAACGCGGCGGGCGACATGCTGCTGGGCTTCACGCAGTTCTCCTCGGCGCAGCATCCATCCGCCGGATATGCGGTGAAGTTGGCGGGCGACGCGCCGGGCTCGATCCGCACACCGGCCATCTACAAGCCGGGCGAGGACTACTATCACAAGACATTCAGCTCGGTGACCACGCGTAACCGTTGGGGCGATTACAGCACGGTGCAGGTGGATCCGTCCGACGACGCGTCGATCTGGGCGCTGCAGCAATACGGCAAGACACGCACGGGCACCGATGACGGCGCCACCGGATCGAACTCGAGCAAGTGGGCCACCTACTGGGGCAAGGCCGCGCTTGCGGGTCTCACGGGCAGCTACTTCACGGTAGCGGCGAGCGCCAACACCGGCGGGACGTTATCGCCGGCGGGCACCGTGTTCGTGAACCAGCACGACAGCCAAGCATTCACCATGACGCCCGACCTGTACTACCACGTGGGCGACGTGAAGCTCGACGGCGTCAGCGTGGGCGCGGTGACCACGTACACGCTCGCGGACGTGACGGCGAACCACACGCTGGTGGTCACGTTCTCGCCCGACACATTCGACATCGTCGCCAGCGCCGGCGCGAACGGCAGCATCTCGCCCAGCGGCACGAACCCGGCTCCGTACGGATCAAACCAGCTCTACACGTTCACGCCCGCCGCGCACTACCACGTGGCCAACGTGCTCGTAGACGGCGTCAGCGTGGGCGCTCCCGCCACGTACACGTTCACGTTCGTCGCGAGCGCGCACACCATCTCGGTGACGTTCGCGCTCGACACGTTCAAGATCACCGCGGGCGGCGTGTTCAACGGCGCGATCGCGCCGCCGGGTGCGACGACCGTGAGCTACGGCGGTAGCCAGGCGTACACGATCACGCCGGCGGCGAACTACCACGTGGGTGTCGTACGAGTGGACGGCGCGTCGGTGGGCGCGGTGACCAATTACCTCTTCAGCAATGTGAGCGCGAACCACACGATCACGTCCACCTTCGTGGCGAATGTGTACACGATCGCCGCCTCGGCGGGCACGGGCGGCAGCATCGTTCCGCCGGGTAACACGCTGGTATCGGCGCTGCAGGACGCGTCGTTCGACATCACTCCCGACCCGGGCTTCGAGATCGCGGACGTGGTCGTGGATTCCGCGAGCGTGGGGCCGGTCGCGCACTATGATTTCTTCGCCGTCGTGCGCAATCACACGATCGCCGCGACGTTCGCCGACAGCACGGCGCCGGCCGTGACCGTGCTCGCGCCCAATGGCGGCGAGGTCCTGGATGCCGGCACGCACGCGAACCTCACGTGGACCGCCAGCGACACCGCGGGCGTCGCGTCGGTCGACTTGTTCGTCTCGCGCGCGGGCGCTTCGGGGCCGTTCGATTCGATCGCCACGCATCAGCCCAACACGGGCACGTACGATTGGGTCGTGACGGGTCCGGCGACGACGGCTGCGTTCCTCAAGGTGGTCGCGCGCGATGCC
>JANYBS010000014.1 GCA_025360715.1 Candidatus Eiseniibacteriota bacterium
GCGCGTGTTCGCGCGATCGCTCGTCGCCGTGCGTCCGGCCCCTGACAAGAATCCGGTGCGCCGCGAGTTCGCCCAACCATCCAGCGCTGCGCTCCGTCTCCACTCGGGTGCGCTCACCACCGAGGTAGGCGCCCCAGACCCGGGAGGCTCCCCATCAAGCCATGGTTCATCGCTGCAGCCATGATCGTCTGCACCGCGACTGCAGCGTTCGCCGGTGGCATATACGCGAAGATCGAAGGCCCCGTCGCGGGCGGCGCCACGTACAAGGTGCACATGGTGTCGTTTGATGCGAACGAGAAGCTGGAGCCCTGGGCGACGGCCGAGGGTGTCATGGACGGCAAACCGAACACCGTGCTCCTGCGCGTGCAGCCCACGAGCGGGCCGGGCGTCTTCGAGATCGCGCGCACGTGGCCACAGGATTGCCCGTGGCTGATCCGCCTGTTCGTGGGGCATCCCGGCGCGCCTGCGACCTTCGCGACGCTCGGCGCCGATGGCCGCGTGCTCAAGAACAAGCTGATCAGCCAGACGACTTCTCGCGGGTCCGCCGCATGCTTCACCTGAACGCCGCGCGCGACGAGAAGTGCTGAGGCGCTTCTCCAGCCGATGAGCGAGTACCCGGACTCCCGTCGCCTTCACGAGACGGGAGTCCGCGCCTTAGGCACGCGTCAAACATGCGGCTTGCATGACACGATAACAATGTCGTATGTTAGCCGTCACGGATCGGCGGCAGGCGTCGTTCCCGGAATCGGAGGCATCGTATGACGAGCCAGAGCACCCCGACCCTTGAGACGAGCGTTTCCAGCTCCCGTTCGACCGCCATCACGGTCGCACACGGTGACGGTATCGGGCCCGAGATCATGCGCGCCGCGCTGCAGGTACTCCGTGAGGCTGGGGCGCACCTCGACGTCGAGGAGGTCCGGATCGGCGAGACCGTCTATCGCCAGGGCGTGACCTCTGGCATCGAGCGCGCCGCGTGGGACTCGCTGCGCCGCACCGGGATCTTCTTCAAGGCCCCGATCACCACACCTTCCGGCGGTGGCTTCAAGAGCCTCAACGTGACGATCCGCAAGACGCTGGGCATGTACGCGAACGTGCGGCCGACTGTCGCCTACCATCCGTTCGTGCGGACGAGACATCCGGGCATGGACGTGGTGATCATCCGTGAGAACGAAGAGGACCTCTACGCCGGCATCGAGCACCGTCAGACCGATCAGGTCTACCAGTGCCTCAAGCTCATCACGCGACCCGGTTCAGAGAAGATCGTCCGCTACGCGTTCGACTACGCGCGCCGCAACGGCCGGCGGAAGGTGAGTTGCTTCACGAAAGACAACATCATGAAGATGACCGACGGTCTCTTCCACCGCGTGTTCGATGAGATCGCCGCGGAATACCCGAACCTCGAGCACGAACACCGGATCGTGGATATCGGCGCCGCGTTGCTCGCGGACCGCCCGAACGACTTCGATGTAATCGTCCTGCCGAATCTCTACGGCGACATCCTCTCCGACGTGGCCGCGCAGATCGCAGGATCCGTCGGGCTTGCGGGGTCCGCGAACATCGGCGATCACATCGCCATGTTCGAGGCCATCCATGGTTCCGCGCCCGATATCGCCGGCAAGAACATGGCCAATCCGTCGGGATTGCTTCACGCCGGGGTGATGATGCTCGTGCACATGGGGCAGCACGAGACGGCCACGCGCGTCCACAATGCGCTGCTCAAGACGCTCGAGGACGGCATCCACACTCCCGACATCCACGATCCCGCCCACAGCCTCTCGCGCGCAACGACCGAGAGCTTTGCGCAGGCCGTGATCGCAAGATTGGGCCAGCGGCCCGAACGCCTGACGCCAGTGGATTACCAGCCCACAGAACTGACGCCGGGCGCGGCGGCCGTCACTCGCCGGGAACCGGCGAAGAAGGAGATGGTGGGCGTGGACGTATTCCTGCAGTGGACGGACGGGTCACCGGATGCACTTGCCGCACGACTGTCGCCGGCCGCGACATCGGCGTTGCCGCTCGTGATGATCACGAACCGCGGCGTGAAAGTATGGCCCCAGGGCTTTCCGGAGACCTTCTGCACCGATCATTGGAGGTGTCGCTTCCAGGGCGACTCGCCCATCTCGCACCGGGACATCCTGCTGCTGCTTGAACGAGTGGCTGGCCAAGGCCTCGACTTCATCAAGACCGAGAACCTCTGCACGTTCGACGGCGAGCCTGGCTATTCGTTGGGTCAGGGCCAGTAGCGCCGCCTGTAGGGCAGGAGTCTTCAGCAGCTCGAAACGCCAGAAGCCCCGCCGCTTGCGAGCGACGGGGCTTCGGCTTGGAAATGGTGCGCCGCGATGGAATCGAACCATCAACCTACTGATTAAGAGCGCATAGCTGCAGCTGGCCACGAAGTGAATGTCGCGCAACGCAATCGGATGTTCCGTAAGCAGTTGAGAGAAATCCGAAGCGGACTCGCGGGGCATCCTGAGGCATGCGCGGGGACTCTCGGGAACCTGAAACGGGACCACTTGTCCCGTTTGACGTCGTCACCTGGCAGGTTGTTGCTAGCGACGGAATGTCCGTTGCGGTCTTCACGTGGCTAAGAGCAGCGCCCGGCTTCGGCGATGACGTGCCAGTCTTGCTGAATCGACGCGGACCCTTCATGGAGAGGGCGCGCATCGGCGGGGTGAGCATCCACCTGCGCATCACTTGAGAGGACGAGGCTGGCATTCAGGCCTGCGGTGTAAAGCGCGGCCGTGCGCCCCCGAGCCTGTTGGCGCCGAAGCGCGTGGGCGTCAGTGAGTCGAGATCCCGGGCGAGCTACGCCTTCACGGAAGTGCGCAAGAGTGCGCCGCCTCGGGCCCAGATGGACGGGATGCGGGCTCATCTCGCGCGACGCCTGTAGCGGCTAGCTGGCTGGGATTCGCAAGGCGCTTGAACTGAAGTCGGGCACGCCCACGTCATGTCATCCTGGCATCCATGGCGACCACCCTGTCATGAACAGGACGGCCTTGAGAAGCGTGACGGCCATTCCTCATGGCTCTCGATCATGTCCATCGCGGGCTGGCTTCTGCACTTACCCATCTTCCAGCCAAAATCAAGGTCAATGGCCCGGCACATGCTCCATCCTAAGACGACCATTCTCACGGTGTGTCGCGTGTCGACGTTGAGAGAGTCGGTCGAGCGGACCTCGCGGCGATAAAGAAGGAAAAATTGTCGCCGACCAATCCTCATTATCAAACGACCTCAGCGATCACCGAGGCCCCGTGGGGCCTACCGCAGGATTGCTTTCACAGAGCGTGTTCGCGCAATTGTCCAGGAATCTCGCCCCCGAGTGGCCGGAAACGAATTCACAGGAAGAAATTCCTTGAACTTCAGGCCTTACTTGGCGGGATTGCCCATTTACACCCGCTGCGCCCCTACCGGTTCCGCATTTAGAAGTCATTGCGCTGGCCTATCAAGCGTCAACTCGGTCGGCACCTTCCTGAGCACCAACCCCGGTGCTTCTGGGTGCGTCCGATGCCGAATTCCGATTGAAGAACACGCCGATGCGCCGCATTCCGTGGTTGTTGCTACTCGCAATGGTGCTCGTTCCGGGCGTCGCCCAGGCCGTTCAGCTCCACTGGAGCTCCGGGGGCAACAACCTGGCCCTGTCCCAGAACACTCGTGCGCTCCTCATCGTCCGGGCGGACTCCTCCGAAGTCACCCTGCCGAGATCGTGGCGACTTCAGTGGACGGCAGACTCGTCAGGTATCTGGTTCGTTGCGCCCGACTCGCTGACTGCCTGCCTGCTGGACACTGCCAAGGTGTCCGCGATTGATCCACCCCTCACCTTGGCCGACAGCGCGGCAAATCAGATTACCGCGCACTTCTGTTCCGCTGGAAGCCCGAGTGCCTCGACCGCCTACTATGTTCTCGATCTGATCGGCGGGAGCGTCGGCAAGCTCAAGCTCGTCGCGCTCGATCCCGCCGACTCAACGGCAATCATCGAGTCGAATGAGGTGACCTACAACGGGGGCATTGTTGGCGACTTCTCACCGGCGATTCTCAGAGCTGCAACCACGCATGATACCGCTCGTCTGCAAGTGACCATCGTCGGCACCAACCTCTCGGCGACCAGCACTCTGCGGGTTACGGCGCCGGACGGCCTGTGGAGCGTGCCGCTGACAGTGACATCTCAAACAGTCGCAAGGGGCACAGCAAAGCGGTCGGCCAGTAATCGAGCAACTTCAGGCCGGGCAAACTCCTGTGCAGAGACCACGACCCTCATCGCCAGCGCGGACGTGCCCTCGGCGCTTCCAGACGCGATTCTTGAAATTGGTAACCAGGCGGGTTCGATTGCGTTGGCGCCCGTGGCGGGTGATCAAATCAGCGCGCTCGCCGCAAGCCTGCCGGATACCGTGCTCTTCCGAGATCCCAACTGGACGTCGAACTCGGCCACCACGGTTTATCCGAAAGACTTTGCCTTCATCTACAACGTTGTCGCTACCACCAACGGTCCGTGGCGAGGCTTGTTTCATCTGATTTACATTCGCCATAACAACAACTATTCGGGTGACGCTGCGGAGAGTCTGCTCGTCCACGCCTGGTCGCCCGATCTCCGGAACTGGAAGGTAGACAAGCGCGCCTTCTCTCCAAACTTTGCAGACGGCGCCGCTTGGGATCATCTGCATGTTTGGGCCCCGTCTCTGCTGCCGGTGGGCAATCAGTTCTACATGTTCTATACGGGCGTGGACGCCAACCACAATGAGCGTATCGGCTACGTGACCACGAGCCTCCTCGACACCAGCGACACGCAGTGGTCCTCAACTCGGACGGAAGTCTATGCGGCCGCGAACACGGGATGGGCGGACCCTGTCGGACATCTCCCTGGTTTCCTGAACCAGCAGCAGTTTCGGGATCCCTTTCTGATGCCCGACCCCGATCACGCTGGGAAGTATTTGTTGTTCAACGTTGGTGAGGACAGGAACCCACTCTACAACGGACTGGGGCGCATGATCTGTGGCGTGGCGCAGAATGCACCATCTAGCCTTAACTCATGGGTGGATAAGGGGCCGTACCTGAAGACTGACTACGGCCACACATTGATTTCGCGCGCTGAAGCGCCATTGGTGATGCGAGACTCACCAATTGGGGCGCCTTGGCGCATCTTCCTTGCGAATAGCTCCTATGATGACGTGGGTGACAATTCGACGAAATTCATAACTGAGCAGATTGGCGCGGCAGTATCGGACACTTCCCTTGGCGTGTGGTCGGACACGACGAATCTGTTTACGTATCTTGGAAGCGATCACAACCTGTACGGGTGGGAAGCGTGTGAACACGTGCAGGTGGGGCCGTACCACTTCTTCGCCGGATACAATGGTGATGGTATCGCGATCACGCGAACGCGTTGGGATCCGAGTACGCAGTCGTTCAGGATCGGCGACCCCGTCACCGCGGTGGGCTGCGAAAGCGCTATCGCTGGTTTACGCTTTGCGCTCCTGAACTTCCGGCCCGGGGTGCGCCCGCTGCGCTTCGTCCTCGAATCCTCCCAGATCGTCACTCCACACCTGATCTTGTTTGACCTTGTCGGACGCAAGGTGAGATCGCTCCTAAATGGCCAGGCGTTCTCAGGGAGGCGAGAGGTACAATGGGATTGCCGGGACGCGTCTGGGGCTCCAGTGCCCGCTGGAGTGTATTTCGCCCGGCTGAGCGGCGCGGGCCCGCAGCAGGTTCGCCGAGTCGTTATTGTTCGATGAGAGGTCGCGGTCGGCTCTGGGCCAGAGGGTGAGTGGGCTCGTGAGGCTGAGGAAATATTTCGGAGTCAAAGACCGCGCGTGCTGTGACTGGCGCCCGGCGATACGTACTCTTATCGCGGCTGGCGCGGCTTGGCTGACGGTGCTGTTTGGCGTCAGCCTTGGCCACGCACAGACCCCTGATTCCAGCTTATGGTGCCTTGCACCAGGCGACAATATTCTCGCTTGCGCCCGCAGCGGAAACACGCTGTACGTCGGCGGGAACTTCTCCAAGATCGGGCCGTGCACTGGTGGTGGTGTTCCGGTGAATGCATCAACGGGCGCACCCCAAGCGCGCTATCCGCGCGTTGCCGGGTACGTTGACGTGGCTCTGCCGGACGGGAGTGGTGGATGGTACATCGCTGGCAAGTTCACCGGAGTGGGCGGCTGCGCGCGCACGAATCTTGCGCACATTCGACCTGATGGTGAGGTCGATAAGTGGGCGCCGAATCCGAATCGCGAAGTGCGTTGCATCGCCCGTCTGGGTCAAGCGCTCTATGTTGGAGGCGACTTTGACTCACTCGGTGGTGTGCGTCGGCAAGGGCTAGCGTCGCTGCCCACGAACTCGTCCTACCCACTGGCCTGGGACCCACAGGCCAACGACCACGTGAACGCCTTGGTCGTTGTCGCTGGAAAGGTGTTCGCGGCTGGGAGATTCACTAACATCGGCGGCCTCGCGCGGAACTTTGTCGCCGCCATGGATCCGGTGAGCGGCTCCGTGTCCCTCTGGGATGCAAGCGTCGATGGCGAGATCTTGTGCCTCGCTGCCAGCGACACGACCCTCCTCTTGGGAGGGTACTTCTCCAGGGTCGGGGGAGCTGCGCACGCGTGTGTCGCGAAAGTAGGTATCTCAATCGGCGGACTGGTGGATTGGAACCCTGTGATCTACCGCGCCCCAAACTCTTGGGACGGAGGCAACCCGAATGTCAGTGCTCTCCTCGTTGATGGCGGGCGGCTGGTCATTGCCGGGGCCTTCACTTCCGTCGGAGGTGCTGACCGTCAGGGTCTCGCGGCAATCGATGTCGCGACGGCATCCGTATTGGCATGGGATCCGCGCGCAAGGTTCTCCCAGCCCGTCGGGCCGTCCTTTTGGTCCTTGGCCAAGTCGGCCACCTCGATCTTCGTCGCCGGCAGTTTCGACAGTATCGGCGGCCGCCCTGGAAGCAAGGTAGCCTCTCTCGACGCCACCTCGGCGTCCGCGGCAGCGTGGGACCCTCGGCCGAACGACTTCATCGTCTCGTTGGCGGCTTCAGAGAGTGTGGTGTATCTCGGCGGACGGTTCAACTCGCTCGGTGACGGCGCTAATCGTTCCTATCTCGCGGCGATCGACACTCAGACGGGCAGGCCAACGAGTTGGAATCCTGTGCTGGACGGTTATGTCACCGCGCTGACGGCCTACGGGGGCACGGTCTACGTTAGTGGGTATTTTGGCTCGGTCAACGGGCAGGGGCGAGCCGGTCTCGCAGCAGTGGACAGCTCGACCGGCGCCCTCACGCCATGGGATCCGGCGCCGGATGGCCTCGTCAACACCATCGCCGTAACCCCAAATCGAGTGCTGCTGGGTGGTCGCTTCACGCACGTGGGAGGCGCGAGCCGCCGGTATATTGCCGCCGTCGATACGGCGACCGGTGGTGCACTAGCGTGGGATCCTGCTGCCAACGACATCGTCACGACACTCGTTCCAACTGATTCCGTGATCTACGCCGGAGGGTGGTTCAGCAGTATCGGCGGGCAACCCCGCGCATCACTGGCTGCACTCGATCCAGCGACGGGCCAGCCCACTCCATGGGACCCCGGCACGGATGGAGTGGTGATGAGTCTAGCTTCTGGCCCTGGTGTGATGTTCGTCGGCGGCATCTTCGGTCTCGTCGGAGGGCTGCCACGCACCGACGTCGCCGCGATCGACCTCTCCGGCCGGCCCACCTCATGGGTGGCGGATGCCAATGAACGCGTTCTCGCCATCGTGGTTCACGACAGCACGGTGTTCGCCGGCGGTTTCTTCACTTCAGTCGGCGGGCAGCCCCGTGCGTCACTGGCCGCACTTAACCTCCGCACAGGCGCCGTCGAGCCCTGGCGCTTGGACACCGACACGTTTGTCTGGGCCCTCTCCAGCTACCAGAACACGCTCTATGTCGGTGGCAACTTCACTTGGATCGGCGAGTCACCTCAAGACGGCATCGCAGCCGTGCCCTTGAGCTCGGCCCCGACCAAATACTTAGCCGGAATCGCGCTCCTGTCGCAGAACATCCCGAATCCCACAAGAGGGTCGGCCGAAATACACTACTCCCTACAGGCGGACGCGAGCGTCAGCCTGACGATTTATGATCTCCAGGGACGTCGAGTTGAATCGGTCCTCTCGCGGGTGTTCCAATTCGCTGGCCCGCATCAGATGGTGATCCGAACCACGGGCTTGCAATCGGGTTGTTATCTCTATCGTCTGGAAGCCGGTGGCCTGAGCTCCACGAGGAAGATGGTCGTGATTCAGTAGCCGCCAAGAGACTTCGCACCTGTACACCGGCCAGCGCCGAGCGTGATGCTGTAGCGGAAATGGTTCTCGATCTGATTCCAGTACATGCGCGACGTGCGGACCCCCTCGCTTCATCGGCTCGAGTTTGCTGCGGATGACCCACTGGGGCCACTCTTCGAAGTTGCGCGCTGCCGCCCAGTCGGCCTTCAGGTCGAGGATCGCCATCGGGGTCTCCTTGAGCTCCCACGCGTGCTCCGTGCGTTGCATGTGCTCGCGCAGCACCGCGAACCCGCCCGCCTCCTCGCGCGTGAACGAACCGGGCTCCCGCAGCCCTTGGAAGCGCGTTCCAGTCAGCTGCGGCCGGGTTCCTCAGTAGCCTTTAAACGCCAGAAGCCCCGCCGCTTGCGAGCGACGGGGCTTCGGCTTTGGGATGGTGCGCCGCGATGGAATCGAACCATCAACCTACTGATTAAGAGACCATAGCAGCCGCTATCCACGAAGTGATTGTCGCGCAACGCAATAGGATGTTCCGTAAGCAGTTGAGAGAATTCCAACGCGGATCCGCCGGGTATTCTGAGGCATGCGCGGGGACTCTAGGGAACTCGAACAGGGACCACTTGTCCCGCTTGACGTAGTCACCTAGCAGGCAGTTGCCAGCAACGGAATGTCCGTTCCGGTCTTCGCGTGGCTCAGAGCAGCGCCCAGAGTCGGCGATGACGTGCCAGTCTTGCTGAATCGGCGCGGACCCTTCGCGGAGAGGGTGCGCATCGGCGGGGTGAGCATCCACCTGCGCTTCACCTGGAAGGACGAGGCTGGTATTCGGGCCTGCCGTGTGAAGCGCAGGCTTGCGCCGCGGAGCCCGGTGGCGCCGAACCGCGTGGGCGTCGGTGAGTCGAGATCCCGGACGAGCTACGCGCTTCAGGGAAGCGCGCAAGAGTGCGCCGACTCGGGCACGGCTGGACGGGATGCGGGCTGACCTCGCGTGACGCCTGTAGCGGCTACTTGGCTGGGATTCGCGAGGCGCTTGAACTGAAGTCGGCCACGCCCACGTCATGTCATCCTGGCATCCATTGCGCCCACCCTGTCATGAATGGGACGGCGTTGGGACGCGTGACCGAAATTCCCTTTGGCTACCGATTCTGTCCATCGCGGGCTGGCCTCAGCACCTAACCGTGTTCTAGACAAAATCAAGCTCAATGGCCCGGCTCATGCTCCATGCATCAGACGACCGCTCTCACAATGTCTCGCGTGTCGTAGATACGAGAATAGATTGAGGCAGAATCGCGGCGATAAAGGGACAAAATGTGTCGCCAAGTAGTGCTCAGCATCGCATGGTCGCAGCGGTCAACCTTATCAAGAGCTCGTAGCTGCACCCGGTCACGAGGTGATTGTCGCGCAAGGCGGTAGGACGCTTCAGAACCCGTCACATGAATTTCAATGGGGATCCGCCGGGCGTCCGCGCCACCCGTTTGATCGGCTCGAGCTTGCTTTGGCGCAGACATTCGATTTCGCCGGGTCAGGTGGGGAGGCGACAATCAGGGCATCAATCAGTTCTGGCTCACAAATGTGGGTCAGATCGCCGCGGTCGACGGCATGGCCAACCCGAAGACGCTGCGGCTCGCCGTCGCGGGACTGAGCCCGAGTCTCGGCACGACGCGGTTCCGGCTCGACATGCCGGCGCGGATGCGCGCATCGCTTGTCGTGTACGATGTCATGGGGCGAAAGGTCCGTCCTCTGGCCGACCGCGAAATGGCGACAGGATCGACGGAAGTGATGTGGGACGGCCGCGACCAGTCGGGTGCTGCGGTGGGGACGGGGATGTATTTCGCCAGGATGGTCGCCGGAGGGACTTCGCACGTCGTGCGGGTTCCGCTCGTCCACTAGCGGGCTACCTCATCGGGGCATACTCAATGCGCGCACTGCGCCGATCGATTGAAGCTCGCCCGAGGCGCAGTAGTAGTGCTGTGCAGCCGCACATTCTCGCTATGATTGCTGTCCTGCTCGTAGGTAGCCCCGCCCATGGGCAGACGATCGATCAGCGGCTCTGGACCGTGAACGGCTTCGGGTCGGTTGGGAGCATCGAGCGCGTCGGCAATACGATCTACCTCGCCGGTGCATTCACCGAGGTCGGCCCCTGCACAGGCCACGGAGTTCCCGTTTCACCGACATCCGGTGCTCCCAGCGTTTCGTTCCCCACGATCGGGGGAGAAGTCGACGTCGTTGTTTCAGACGATCACGGCGGGTGGTTCATCGGAGGAAGTTTCGCCAGCGCGGCGGCGACCGCGCGGCACTTCCTCGCGCGCGTTCTGCCCGACGGAAGTCTATCCCCCTGGGCCCCTGAACCCAATGCGGCTGTGTCGGCTCTGTGTCTTCGGAACGATACGCTGTACGTCGGCGGCTTCTTCACCGCCTGCGGTGGAACCCCGCGACACCACGGCGCTGCGTTCGATGTTCACGACGGCCATCTGACCGACTGGGATCCCGGTGCGAACGGCACCATCAACGCAGTCGCCACCGATGGCTCGGTGATGTATCTCGGCGGGGCCTTCTCCGCGCTTGACACAACAACCCGAGCCTATCTCGCTGCGGTCGATCCCATCAGCGGTTCGGCGACTGGCTGGAATCCCGGTGCAGACTCGCTCGTTCTTGCATTGGCCGTGGCAGGGGACGAGGTCTACGCGGGAGGCTACTTCCATGTGATTGGCGGAGTGCCCTGCTCACTGATCGCGGTGATCGATCGTCTTGGCGGCACCGCGCTGCCGCCATCCTGGACGGTCGTGCGCCAGCCAGCCTGCGACCTCTGCGACCCGGGCCCCTTCGTGGATGCGATCACGGTGAGTGGCGGGCAAGTGTTCTTTGGAGGTTCGTTCACCCACGTCAACGGTATCCCGCGTTCAGGTGCGGGCGCGATCGCGCTGATCTCTCACGCGCTCGGTTCGTGGGATCCACAGTTGACCGGTGCTTCTCCGCTTCCGTACTGCCGATCCTTGGCCGTCAGCCAAGGTGTGGTCTTCATCGGTGGGCGATTCGATGGGCTCAAGGGTATCGCACGGGCATATGCCGCTGCGGTCGACACGAGCGGCGCACTGATGAGTTGGAATCCCCGACCGGACGTCTCGGTCCGCTGCGTCGCCGTCAGCGGTAATGCGGCCTACATCGGCGGCGACTTCACGAGCGTCTGGAGTTGGCAGCCCCGCAGATTCTTGGCCGCCCTCGACGCAACTACCGGAGCCGTACTGCCGTGGAATCCTAACCCGAATAATGTGGTCAGCAAGATCCGAACAAGCGGGAACACGGTGTACGTCGCCGGGGCGTTCGACACCATTGCCGGTCAGCCTCGAACGTGCCTGGCGGCGATCGACGCTCGGAGCGGCGAAGCAACACCATGGAATCCTGGTGTAGAGGCCGGCATTTATCCACCGGTGTGGGACATGTTCGTTCAGCATGGCGTTGTCTATGTCGGCGGCCTCTTCAGCGGCCTCGGTGGGCAACCCCGGTACTGCCTCGGCGCCGTCGACTCGATAACCGGGGAGGCCACGCCCTGGAATCCACAAGTCGACGACATGGTCGAGACCATGGCCATGCAAGGAGACACGCTCTATCTGGGCGGCTGGTTCTCACATGTGGGGAATACGCCGCGCAACTACCTCGCAGCCGTTGACATCGGCGGCGTGCTTCTCGACTGGAATCCAGATCCCGACAACATCGTGCAGACCATGACTGCTGCGGAGGGGCGCGTCTTCATTGGGGGAGGATTCTCCCATGTTGGTGGGCTGCCGAGGAGCGCACTGGCGTCCATCGGCTGCGCCACAGGCGTGGTGACGGACTGGATCGCGGACGCCGATCCCCAAGTAAGGTGTCTCGCCGTTGCGAACCATGTGCTCTATGCGGGTGGGTGGTTCACCCATGTGGGAGGCGAGCCCCGAAGCGGATTGGCTGCGATCGACACGCAAACGGGAGCAGTCCTGCCGTGGAACCCCGGGCCCAATGGCCCGGTGTGGGCGCTGAGCCCGGCCGAAAATGCGCTCTACGTCGGGGGGCCGTACGACGAACTCGGACTAGACCTGCGCCCGGGCATCGCGGCACTCTCACTTGCTCGGGGAAGTGACATCGGCCCGTTGCCACCACCCGGACGCTTGCTCGCCCTAGCCCAGAACTTCCCCAATCCAGTGCGGGCATCCACGGCAATCTGGTTTGGGCTCGCCATGCCAGCCCGCGTCACGCTCTCGGTCTTTGATCTCGCGGGGCGATGCGTCGCTAACCCGCTGCGGGGAGTAGTAGAGACCGCCGGATCTCACCAGGTTGAGTTGAGTGCGATTGATTGGCCTTCGGGCGTGTACTACTACCGCCTTGAAGCCTACGGCAGGTCGGCCACGCGGAAGATGCTCGTGATTCGCTGACGTGGCGGGGCGACGGCCGCAAGAAAGCGTCGTCTCAACGAACGGCACGCACGGCCAGGTTGAGCCGTCCGTGCGACTGGTGGCCAACGAACGACCGGTTTCTGATTCCGGCTGAGCAAGACGCCTCACTGTGCATAGGACCGGTTCTGCGGTGCACCGCAAGACCAGTACTCCAGTTCTGCCGTAGAACCCGAGTCTGAGAGCGGCCCCGTTGACTCTCGAATCCCGGGCACACGAAAGCCCCGCCGCGTAAACGCGACGGGGCTTCGGCTTGGGAATGGTGCGCCGCGATGGAATCGAACCATCAACCTACTGATTAAGAGTCAGTTGCTCTGCCAATTGAGCTAGCGGCGCATCGTTGCGGGCGGCCGCGCGTGTGCGCGAGGGCCTGTCGCAAAGAGCCGGGGGAATGTACGGGCGAGGGCAGGATTCGTCAAGCGGGCCGTGGGCTGCCGGGGTTCGCGGCAGCGCGAGGCTCCGTGCTACTGTGCCGCGGAATTCGTTCCGTTGCGCAACGCTGGAGTGGAGGCTGTGGTTGGCTGGATCGCGCCCGACGTCGACGTTCACGAGTCACTGGCTGCCGGTACTGGCTTACCTTGGGCTGATCTTCTTCCTGAGCGCGCAGCCGCATCTGCGGCCGCCGGTGCAGTTCTCGAACTCCGACAAGACCTATCATCTGGGCGAGTACCTGGTGCTGGGGGCGCTCATGGCGCGGGCGCTGCGTGCATCGCAGGCGCAGTGGAGCGGCCTGCGCGTGGCGGCGGTGACAGTGGCGCTGTGCTCGCTGTGGGCGGCGTCCGACGAGTACCACCAGTCGTTCGTGCCCGGGCGTGATTGCTCGGTATGGGACTGGTGCGCCGATACGATGGGCGCGCTGCTCGCGCAATGCCTGCGCGCCGGCTTTGGCGGAACCGCCACAGCAACCGCTGTCTCAAATCCGAAGGACTAGAACCATGGCTCCCAAGCACCAGGCCCCGCGCGGCACGCGCGACCTGCTTCCCGAGGACACCGCGCGCTGGCAGTGGGCCGAGGCCCGCGCCCGCGAGGTGTTTTCGCGCTACGGCTACAGCGAGATCCGCACGCCCATCTTTGAAGACTACGAGCTGTTCGCGCGCTCATCGGGCGAGTCGAGCGATGTGGTGCAAAAAGAGATGTACCGCTTTTCCGACCTTGGCGACCGTGCGCTGGCGCTGCGGCCCGAGAACACCGCGGGCGTGGTGCGCGCGTATCTCGAGAGCGGCATGGGCGGGCGCAGCCGCATCCACAAGCTCTGGTACATGGGCCCCATGTTCCGCTATGGCCGCCCGCAGAAGGGGCGCTATCGGCAGTTTCATCAGATCGGGGCGGAACTGATCGGCTCGGCGGCGCCGGGCGCCGACGTGGAGATGATCGCGCTGTTCGTGGACCTGTATCGCGCATGGGGAATTGACGGGCTCACGGTCGCGGTCAACAGCGTGGGCACGCCGGCCACGCGGCTCGCGTACGGCGACCTGTTGCGCGCGTGGCTCGCGCCGGTGGCCACGCAGCTCAGCGCCGATTCGCAGGCGCGGCTCGTGACCAATCCGCTGCGGGTGCTGGATACGAAGTCCGAGGTCGATCTGGCGCTATTCCAGCAACTGCCCGCGCCGCCGCGTATGGTGGACCATCTCGATGCCGACAGCGCCGACCATTGGGCCGCCGTGTGCGCCGGGCTCGACGCCGTGGGCGTGGCGTACGAGGTGGACCACGGCCTGGTGCGCGGATTGGACTACTACACGCGTACCGCGTTCGAGGTGCACGACCGCACGCTGGGCGCGCAGAGCGCGCTGGGCGGCGGCGGGCGCTACGACGGGCTGATCGAGCAACTGGGCGGCCCGCCCACGCCCGGCGTGGGGTTCTCGATCGGCCAGGACCGGTCGATGCTGGTACTGCAGGAACGCGGCCTTTCGGTCGAAAACCCCACGGTGGTGTTGGTGGTGGCCATGGACGCCACCCGAACCGCCGCTCAGACCCTGGCGCGCGAGCTGCGGCAGGAATTCGCGGTGGAGAGCGACCTTGAAGGCAGAAGCTTCAATGCGCAGATGAAGGCAGCCGGCAAGAGCGGCGCCCGGTTCCTGGTCATTCTTGGCGAGGACGAGTGGCAGCGCGGGCAGGTTGCGATCAAGGATTCCAAGCTGGGCACGCAAGATGTGGTGGCGCCAAGTGCGCTCGCGGCACTGTTGCGTTCCCGGATCACGGCCTAAGCGACGGGAGAGATGGTGGAGCTCAAGCTCGAAGGACTCGGAGATTGGCGCCGCACGCATACCTGCGGCGAGCTGACGCAGACGCACGTGGGCCAGCAAGTGACGCTCATGGGCTGGGTGCATCGCACGCGCGACCATGGCGGCGTGCTGTTCATTGACGTGCGCGATCGCTATGGCATGACGCAGCTGGTGTTCCACCCCGAGTCCGGCGGGGCCGAGTTGCTGGCACAGGCGGCGTTCTTGGGAAACGAATACGTGTTCGCCGTGCGCGGCGCGGTGAATGCGCGCCCGGCCGATGCCGTGAACGCGGCGCTCGCCACCGGCGCGATCGAGCTCGACGTGCGCGAGCTCAAGGTGCTGTCGGCCAGTGCGCCGCTGCCGTTTCAGGTGAATGAGGAATACAACGTGGCCGGCGAGGACCTGCGGCTCAAGTACCGTTATCTGGATCTGCGCCGGCCCGAGTTGTCGAGCGTGCTCGCGCTGCGGCACAAGGCCGCGATGACCGCACGCGCCTACTTGAGCAGTCAGAGCTTTCTCGAGATCGAGACGCCCATGCTGGTGAAGCAGACGCCCGAAGGCGCGCGCGACTACGTGGTGCCCAGCCGCGTGCACAACGGCAAGTTCTACGCGCTGCCGCAGAGCCCGCAGTTGTATAAGCAGACGCTCATGATCTCGGGGCTCGACCGGTATTTTCAGCTGGCGCGCTGCCTGCGCGACGAAGACCTGCGCGCCGACCGCCAGCCCGAACACACGCAGATCGATATCGAGATGAGCTTTGTGAGCGAGGACGACGTGTTCGCCACGGTCGAAGGCCTGTTCCGCTCCATGTGGAAGGACTGCCTGGGCGTGGAACTGCCCGCCACGTTCGAGCGCATCACCTACGACGACGCCATGCGCACGTATGGGTCCGATAAGCCCGACCTGCGCTTTGGGCTTACGCTCATCGACGTGACGACCATCTGCGCGCAGAGCCCGCGCAACGTGGTGGCCAACGGCGCCAAGGCGCCCGGCGGCATCGCGGTGGCCATTCGCATTCCCGGCGGCGCCGAGATATCGGGCACGCAGCTGCGCAAGTACGAAGATGTGGTGAAGGCCGCCGGCGCGGGCGGGCTGACGTTCTTCAAGATCCAGGCTGCCGACCGAGAGAAACAGCAGGTGATATTCCCCGGCGCGTTGGTGGATGAGTTCTTGGCTGCTACCGGCGCGCAGGACGGCGACGCCGTGGTGTTCACGAACGGCCCGTGGGAGCGCACCTGCAAAGCTCTAGGCGTGCTGCGCACGCAGCTGGGCCAGGGCGAGCTGGAGAAAAAGGGCCTGCTGAACGCGACGCCCGACAAACAGGAATGGCGCTTCTTGTGGGTGCGCCAGTTTCCGCTCTTTGAGTACAACGACGAAGCCAAGCGCTGGGAACCCAAGCACCACATGTTCACCATGCCGAACCCCGAGCATCTGGACATGCTGGAGACCGACCCCGGCAAGGTGTACGCGCAGCTCTACGACGTGGTGCTGAACGGCAACGAACTGGGATCGGGCTCGATCCGCATTCACCGCCCCGATATTCAAGAGCGCGTGATGAAGGTGACCGGCCTGACCCACGAGCAAGCCCACGAGAAGTTCGGCTTCTTGCTGGAGGCCTACCAATACGCATCGCCCCCGCACGGCGGCATTGGCATTGGCCTGGACCGGATCATCATGCTGATGGCCGGGAGAGACTCGATCCGCGACGTGATCGCGTTTCCGAAGACTGCCTCGGCGACCTCGCTGATGGATGGGTGCCCGAGCGCGATCGAAGACGCGAGCGTGAAGGAGCTGGGGCTGAGGATCGTGTAGGGGGGTGGCGTATGAACTATCTTGAATACGAAGATGTAAAAAATATTCATTTCGCTCTTGTTGAGCACTTTGTGCTTAACGATGATCCTATCAATCCACCGGGCGTGCGTAGCCCAGATTTGCTCCACAGCGCTGTCGAGCGGCAGCGGGTCGGATGGAAAGGGTACCTTAAATACATTGATCCAAGGGACGTTGCTGCCACGCTTGTCTACGGCATTGTTTTGGATCACCCATTTCACAACGGCAACAAACGCACGGGGCTAGTTGTCGGCCTCGCTCATTTAGAGCGCAATGGATACATGCCAAAGCCTGATGTTAAAGAACGAGATATCTACAAAATGATTCTCGGCGTGGCTCAGCATCTGCCAGCCGAAGAATGGGGTGTCCGCTCATTTGCCAAGCGAGCACAAGTGCTGCCTGGGAGACTTCACGACCCTGATGCTGAAGTTAGTAGTCTCGGGCAATGGTTTCGTCGCAACATGAGAGTGGCCGAGAAGAAAGATCGTTCGATACGTTTCCATGTGCTAAAGAAGTTGCTACGAAGGCACTCGGTGGTATTCGGCAGTCCCGACAGGAGTTACATCGATGTTTTTATTGAGGAAGAAACGGTATCGAGTGGATTTCTTGGGCTAGGCCCGTCGAGCAAGAAGATTGTGCGCCGCAAAGTGGGGCAGATAAAATTCGACGGCGAATCTGCAATGGTTCCTGTGAACACTGTTCGGTTGGTTCGCCAAATGTGCTCGCTCAGGCCCGAAGATGGAGTAGATGCGCGAGTGTTTTATGATTTGGAGGCCAAGGTTGACCATCTATTATGCCAATATCAACACGTGTTGCGTCGCCTAGCAAACAGATAGACGCTTCGCGTTGTCCTCCGGATGAAAACAGCGGCGCCCGCGGCGTAGCGGCCTGATAGCATCCGAGCGGACCCTTCTCGGAGAGAACGCGCGTGAGCGAGATCGACAACCTGTATGCGGCGGTGCTGGGGCTCAAGGCCCCGTGGCGCGTCGAGCATGTGGAGACGAAGTTGGATGCCGGCGGGGTGCACGTGACGGTGGCGCTTCCGACGAACACGCGGTGGGTATGCCCCGAGTGCAGCGCGGCCGCGCCGATCCACGACCACCAGGCACGCAGTTGGCGGCATCTCGACACCTGCCAGTTCCACACCATCGTGCACGCGCGAGTGCCGAGGTTGAACTGTCCGAACCACGGCATCCGGCAGCTCAAGGTCCCGTGGGCGGAGCCGGGCTCTCAATTCACGGCGATGTTCGAGGCGCTGGCGATCGATTGGCTTCGGCAGGCGAGCGTGAAGGCGGTAGCGGACCACGTTCGCATCGGCGGGACGAGGCCGCGGGCATCCAGTCGCGTGCCGTCAGGCGCGGCCTCGCGCGCCGCGACCTGGAGGCGCCGAAGTACGTGGGCGTCGACGAGACGAGCTTCCAGAAGCGCCACGAGAAGGTGACCATAGTGAGCGATCTCGAGCGCAGCAAGGTGCTGTTCGTCGCCGACGATCGCAAGCAGGAGAGCCTGGACGGGTTCTGGACGAGCCTGCCCAGGCCGCAGCTGAACGCGATCGGGGCCGTGGCGATGGACATATGCGCGCCCTACATCCAGTCGACGCTGCTGCACGTGCCGGCAGCCGACGAGAAGATCGTCTTCGATGTGTTCCACATCGCGCAGATGCTCAACAAGGCTCTCGACCAGGTGCGCCGGATGGAGTCGCGACGTCTCGGAGCCCGCGGCGACCACACGCTCAGGGGCACGCGATACGACTGGCTGCGGCATCCCGGCACGGTCACGACCGAGGAGACGCGCGAGTTCACCGAGCTGCGCGCACGCGTCCACCGCATGGCACGTGCGTGGGAGATCAAGGAGACCGCCATGGCGATCTTCGACCTGAAGTCCGCTTCTGCCTCGACGAAGGAGTTCGGCGCTTGGCTCCAGTGGGCCATCCGCAGCAAGCGCGAGCCCATGAAGCATGTGGCGCGCACGCTGCGTAAGCACTGGGACCAGATCGAGAACTACTTCCGGCATCGCATCACCAATGCCCTCGCCGAGGCGATCAATGGGCAGATCCAGCTCGTGAAGCGCCGCTCACGCGGCTTCCGCAATCGTGACAGGTTCCGCGAGGCGATCTACTTCCACTGCGGCGGGCTCGATCTCTATCCCGCGGGCATCTGCGGATTTCGGACCATCGTGAACACTCGGATCGGTCCATCGTGAACAGCCGTCCCGGAGCATCGTGAACACCGGGATCGGGATCGTGAACAGCCAGATCGGCATCGTGAACACCTGGATCGGCATCGTGAACAGGTGGTGCGGCCATCGTGAACAGGCCATCCTGCCCAGCTGACCGGGCGGGTGTCCGAGCGGGACGCGGCACTGGGGGAGTCCAGGCGCCCATCCGCCCCTCACCGAGGGGCAGGGATGGCGACCGAGCGACTTTCCATGCGGAAGATCCGAGAGATCCTGAGGTACAAGTGGTCGCTGGGGCGCAGCCACCGCGAGGTGGCGGCGAGCCTCGGCATCAGCGTCGGAGCCGTCTCCGGCATCGAGCAGCGGGCACGCGCAGCCGGACTCGACTGGCCGGCGGCCGAAGCACTCGACGACGAGACGTTGGAGCTGCGGCTCTACGGCGACACCCGCGCCCAGCGCAAGCGCCCACTGCCCGACCCGGTGTGGATCCATACCGAGCGCAAGCGCGCTGGCGTCACGCTCGAGCTGCTGCACATGGAGTACCGCGAGCAGCACGCCGACGGCTACGGCTACACGCAGTTCTGCGAGCACTACCGGCAGTGGTGCGCCGACCGGCGGCTATCGATGGCGCAGGTGCACCGCGCCGGCGAGAAGCTGTTCGTCGACTACGCCGGCAAGAAGCCGCACCTGACCGACCCGATGACGGGTG
>JANYBS010000042.1 GCA_025360715.1 Candidatus Eiseniibacteriota bacterium
GCCCACTGTGAGCGCCCCGGCTCGCGTGACAGTGCCGTAGACGCCCGCGTTGTTCTCGTTCACGCGCACGACGGCTTTGAGCAACGCTGGAGCGATACCGGCCGTGTCGGGATCGATGTTCACCATGGCGCAGCGGATGTCGCGTTGCGTCACGCTGACCGCGGGGGCGTCCGCGCCCTCGCCGAATGAGAGCACGCCGCCGACCCATGCGTCCTCGGCGAACGCCGCTGGAGTAGCGAGCCGTACCACGATATTCGGGCGGAATCGCCGCATGTCGCTCGCCACGACTGCCATGGCGCAGAGTTCGTCTGCCGTGCTCGTGGCGATCACCGAGATGGCGGCGTCATCGAAGATGCCCGTGCGCAGGTGCATCATCTGCACGGGTAGGCCACTGCGCTTCGAGAGCTCGGCTGCCAGTGCCTCGCCCATGATCGGTAGCAGCTGGCCCTCGGGGGTGCGCACATGCGTGGGAGCCACGTCGGGGCCGGCACTGGCTTCGCGCACGGGCGTGAACCGTACGAGCTCCGCCAGCTTGCACGCGGTCAGGAACGGGAACTCGCCGCGGTTGTCCACCTTGCGTAATGCGAGCCGGCGGTCGCCTTCGATCCCGTGCCATCCGAGCGCGGCAGACTGGAGCGACTCCCCCGCCATGGACTTCACCGGGTAGCGAAACAGCGCTTCGACATGGCCGATCTCGGTCGTGTCGCTCATTTCACAGGCATCGGGAACGCCGGCACACCGCGCTGCCCGTGGGCGTCGACGGCGCGGATGCCAAAGAGCCAGTTATCCTTCGAGTACGGGACGGTCACGGCAGTCACGTTGCCCACATCCAGCGCTTCGCCCCACAGGGCGTCGGTGGTCTTGCGCCGCACCACCTCGTAGCGCGCGGCGCCGGGCACGGCTTCCCACGTGAGTTGGGTCTTGTTGTCGAGTTCCTTGGTGAGCACCGCGGCGTTTGCGGGGCAGCCCGGCCCCATCGCGAGCGAAGCGAGCACGCTCACATTGTAGCGCGTGACGCGCGCCAGATACTCGAAGTCCATGTACTTCTGGAAGTCGCCGTACTCGATGCCATTCTCGGTGCGAGGGGTCTGGTGCTGGTGGGCGAAGTTCTCCACGGGCTCGGTGAAACGCACGGCCGGAAAGCCCGCAGTATTGAAAGAGGTGTGATCGCCGCCACGCAAGAAACGGTCGGTGCGATCGATCATCTCGGCGTGGAAGTCGCGTTGGTAGCGATCGCCGGTTTCCTTCGCATAGCGCGCCAGCTCGCGCGAGGGTGAGTCGTTTTCGTTACCCACGCTGTTGACGGTCTTGGGATCCGCGCCGGTTGCGAGTGCCTGAGAGAAGAGCCGGATGTAGCCGGGGTTGTGCTCGCCCTGGTCGCCCACCGACGCACCGACGATGTCGTTGTTCAGGTCGCCTTGCACGTCGACGTGCGCGTCCTTGAGCGCGTTGGCGTGGTGCGCCGAGCCGAAGAGGCCCTGTTCTTCGGAGTCATACGTGGCGAAGAGGATCGTCGCGTGCGGCTTGAGCGCTGCCATCACACTCGCCGCCTCGATCACGGCCGCGGTGCCCGAACCGTTGTCGTCGGCGCCGGGCGCGTCGTGCGTGGTGTCGGCGTTATCGGAGTTGCGCGAGTCGTAGTGGCTCGACATCACATAGGTGCGCGAGCCGGGCTCGTCGCCCTGGATCGTGGCGATCACGCTCGAGATCTCGACATCGCGCACGATGCGCTTGCCATCGACCTTCTGGATATAGGAATCGAGCGCCACCGTCATTCGCCCGCCGCTCGCCTTGGCGATCTCGCGGAACTGCGCCGCGATCCACTCGCGCGCGGCCGCTGCTCCCCGCCCGCCGGTCATCTGCTCCGAGAATGTGCTGCGCGTGCCGAACGCGATGAGCTTCGAGTTCGTGGCCTTGATACGCTCGGGCGATACCTTGGCGAGCATGGCGGCGATGGTGGGATCGGGCATGGGCGC
This sequence comes from Candidatus Eiseniibacteriota bacterium, assembly GCA_025360715.1. Lineage (GTDB taxonomy): Bacteria > Eisenbacteria > RBG-16-71-46 > RBG-16-71-46 > RBG-16-71-46 > CAIXRL01. The sequence continues at coordinate 1,977 of JANYBS010000042.1, forward strand.
GTGCGAGGGTGCGGCGTGCGCGGCGGCGGTGCAGAAGAGGATCGTGACAGCAGTGAGCAACGTGCGCATCAGGACTCCTTTGGACTGAATCGTACCGGACTGAATCGTACCGGACTGGATCGTACCGGGCTGAACCGTTCGGCAGAGCGCGCCTTCTCCTTGGCGGCCTCCACCTCGCGGTCGCGCGACGGAGCGTCGGTCACCAGTGCGTCAAGCAGTTCGCGCGCGGCGAGCTTCACTTGGTCGACGGCGCGATCGAAGGCGGCCGCATTCGCGCGTGAGGGCTTGCTGAAGCCGCTGAGCTTGCGCACGAACTGCAGCGCGGAGGCGCGCACTTCATCCTCCGTGGCGGGCGGAGCGAAATTGTGGAGCGTCTTGATGTTCCTGCACATGCTCAGCTCTCCTCTCGGCGGGCGTCGCCCGTGGACGGTTGCCAGTCTGCCTCAGGCGGCCGCCGGGCGCACCCATCTTCGCGCGGCCGTGTAGGCCACCGGCCCCAGCGCGATCGCGACGAGTGCGCCGAGCACCGCCGGCATGCCGTATTCGGGATCCTGGATCTCGAGCGCCACGACCACGGCCATGATGATCGTGGGCACCGCCGCCAGCGCGGTCACGCCGCGCGTGCCGAGCGGAATGCGAAACGGTCCTCGCAGCAACGGCTCGCGTATACGCAGCATGATGAGAGCGCCGAATTCCAGGAACAACGCGAGCGCATAGAGCAATACGTCGGCTACCACCAGCGACTGCAACTGCAGCAATGCGAATAGCGAATAGCACGCGGCGCTGGCGAGCACCGCGTTGCGCGGCGTGCCGCGCGCATCCAGGCGCGCAAGAGTCGGCGGCAGCAGGCCGTCCTCGGCCATCGCGAGAGGTACGCGCGAATACGCGAGCAGCAGCGCGTTGAAGAGCGCGAGCGCGCTCGCGAGACCGGCCAACGCCAGCCACGCGGCCAGTACGGCGCCCACGCCACTTCCCACGCTCATGCGCGCGATATCCGGCCAGCTCCCTTCGCGCCACCGCGTCCAATCGCTTGCCGCGAGCGTGGTGCACAGCGGGATCAGGTAGCCCAGCGTCACCAGCGGCAAGGCCAGCGCCAGCGCACGCGGATAGGCCCGCGCTGCGTCGCGCACCTCGCCTTGCACCGTGCTGGCGTTATCCCAGCCCGAGTAGTTCCATAGCGCGAGCGAGAGCCCCACGCCGATCGCGCCAAGCGTGCCCTGCCCGGTCTTGGCGAAGGGCGCCCACGGCACGTGGGCCATGTGCGGCGCGGCGGCGATGGCCGTGATCAGGAAGCCGGCCAATACGAACAGGCCGGCGCCCACTGACCAACGCCCGACCAGCAACGCGCCGCGAAGGTTGAGCACGGTCGCGGTCCAGATCACGGCGAGCGAGACGCCCCACTTGGCGAGCGCGCCCAGATGCGGGAAGAAGAACGCGAGGTACTGGTTGAAGAGCACCGGGTAGAGCGCCATGTCGACCAGTGAATAGGTCCACGTGAGCCACGCGTTCTGGAACGCCCAGAACGGCCCGAACGCGCGGCGCACCCATTGGTAGTACCCGCCTTCCTCGGGAAGCATGCTGGCCAGCTCGCCGATCAGAAGTGTCTCGGGCAGTGACCACAGCAGCGGCACCGCGATCAGCATGAGCAGCGCCATGCCGGGGCCCACGGCGGCCACGAGCGTCTCGGTCGTGAATGCCCCGCCCGAGGTACAGAAGAACAGCACGAAGACGAGCGAGAGCACGCCGAGCGTGCGCGGCAGGCTGCGCGTGGTCAGTGCAACGGGCATCGCGGCACGTTACACGAAAGCCCCGCCGGCGATGAACACCGGCGGGGCCTTGTGCAGGATGGTGAATGGGGCGTCACTTCGCCGCGGGCGCATCCTTGGGCGCATCCTTGGGCGCACCCTTGGGCGCATCCCACGCCGGAGGCGGCGGGAACATGATGATGCCGCCCACGGGTTTGGCGCCGGGCGGCTGACGGTCGAGGATCTTGTGCGTGACCGGCGGCAGTGACTTGAGGTACGACGCGATCGCCATGGCATCGCCGTCATCGAGGACGCCGGCATAGTTGACCCACGGCATGATCGGCGCCAGCTGGACGCCGCTGGGCGTGTTGCCCGTCTTGAGCGCCGTGACGATCTGATCCTTGGTCCATGAGCCGATGCCGGTGGTGGAGTCCGGCGTCAGGTTGCGCGCATGGACGACGCCCCACGGTCCGAGCCAACCAAGATCGCTGCCGGAGAGGCGCCGCGTGGTATCGGGGGCGCCATAGAACGTGCCCGGCGTGTGGCAATCGTTGCAGCTCATGATCGAGACCAGATAGCGGCCTCGCACCACGGGATCGACCTTGGCCGCGGACGCCGGCGCGGCCGAGGTGCCCTGCTGTGCGCTCTGGCAGGACCAAGCGAACATGGCCAGCACGATCGCGGTGAGTGTGAGGAGCGTTCCGATCAACCTCGTTCGACGCATTGACAGCCTCCAAGCGGCAGGTGCTTTCGCACACGCCGTACCCGGCAGGACGCTTTCGTGACACTGCGGCCTCTCCGCCTGCCATCGGAGAGTGTCACGTGACCGAGGAATCAGGCGATCGGGATGCGACCGGCGTTGGCCGCCAGCCACGCATTGAAGTCCTGCAATTCCGCATTGAGTTCGCGCGAACGCTTGGGATCGCGGTCATGCAGGAAGGCCTCACCGCGGATGGCTTGGAACTCGAACATGTTGCCGAGGTCGTCGGCGCCGGGGAATCCCAAGCCGCGGTACGTGTCGAAGGGCATGTCGAAGAAGCCTACTTCCTGGCCCAGCGCCTGCCCCAGCTTGGAGGCCATCTCGGCGCCCGAGAGGTTCTCGCCCGAGATGCCGATGCGCTGGCCCGCTAGGCCGGGGCCCTCGCGGAACACGCCATAGGCGCACTTGCCGATGTCGCCGGCGCCGATGCCCGGCAGCTTCTGGCCACCCAGCGGAAGTGCCAGCGTCAGGCCGCCCTGCTCGCCCTTGCGCGGGCCCATGCCGAAGTAGATGAGATTCTCCCAGTAGAACGCTGCCAGCAGACAAGTTGTCGGCGCGCCTTCCGAGGCGAACACGGCATCCGCGGCGCCCTTGGCGTCGAAGTGCGGGACCTTCCACTTCTCCTGGAGCGTGCGAAGGCGGTTGTCGTTCAGCGGCACGAACGTGCGGGTGTCCTCGAGGGTCGACCAGACGACATGCTTGAGACCTGCTTTGCGGGTCGCGCGCGCCATGTTCGAAGCCTGCACCAGCTCGCGGTCCGCCGAGAAATGCTCCCAGAAGTTGGTCACGCAGTACGCACCGAAGGCGCCCGCGAATGCCGCATCGAGGCCGACGGGATCGTCGGCGTCGCCGGCGACGACTTCCACGCCCATCGCCGACAGGGCCTGGGCCTTCTCGGAGTCCACCTTGCGGGTGATGGCGCGGGCCACGAACGGCCCGTTCTTGTCGGCCGCGATGGCGCGGACGAGGCCGCCGCCCTGGGCGCCGGTGGCCCCGAGTACAGCGATGATCTTCTTGTCGGACATTCGATGGACTCCTCGTTGGCGGTGGAAATCAAAGCAGCACAGCAGACTAGAGCGACCCTGCGTTCCCTGCAATGGGAATCTGGGTGCGTCGTGTCTTTCCGCGCAGCAGGAATCGGCGGCCGGAGCTGGGACGCCCAACGGGCAGGAATCGTTGTCCGGCGACCTGAGAAAACTTGATAAGACTTGAACTTTCCACTTTGTTCGCCACGCGAACATAGTCTATCCTTCTCTTATGTAACAGGCTGTCCGTGCGCTTCAGGGCCTCAAGGCACACGCAACAACATGCTCATGCACCACCGCGACACGTCTGTTGTGCAGAGGATTCAGTCCCCCGGGGGCCTTGGTCCCCTCATCTGGAAGCGGAGGAATCGGCAATGAAGAATTCGCTACTGAAGAATGTCGTTCTCGGAGTGCTGGTCGCCGGCATCATGGGTTCGTCGCAGGCGCACGCGGTCAACATCACGCTCAACGGTGCGGATCCCTATCAGGGCTTCATGAACGTGTCCGAGCTCCCGTCGAACGGTGGTGGCTACGTGTTCGGCTCAGGCTGGGGCGTCCTCGACCTGACCTGCACGTTCTCCGGCAACAACCTCACGTTCACGCCGAACACGATCGGTGACGCGAATCCGTTCTGGTATGTCGGCGGCGGCGCGCCTGGGCACCCCGGCAACAAGATCATGGATGCGAACATGTACTGCGAGAACTCCAGCGGCGCCATCCCCGGCACCACGGTCAACTTCTCGGGCATCATCCTGTCGAACACGCTGACGAGCGCGCACGTCGTCACCGCGTTCATCAAGGACTTCGCGCCGGATTTCTCGTCGAACGTCACGCACTCGGTCGTGCTGCCGACCTCGGGCAGCTTCAACCTGAACCTGGCCACGATCAATGACCCGGCCCGTCACGTGCAGTACGGCTTCGAGATGATCGGTCCGTGCGTGTGGGCTACCGACATCGCGCAGTTCGGCAAGGTCGTCATCGCGCCGACGCAGGCCGTGCCGACGAAGGCCACGAGCTGGGGCCGCATGAAGTCGCTGTACCGCTAGGCTTCGCTCGCTTCAAACAAGTACCGGCCTCGCCTTCGGGCGGGGCCGGTTTCTTGTTTGCAGGCAGAGTCCTGCGCGTCAGGCGCCGCCCGCTCCCACCATCGCCAGCACCGCCGCGGGCGTGAGCGTGGTCGCCCCGGCGACCAAGCCGTCGAGCTGGGCGCGCGGGATCGACGCCTTGAGCGCTTCGATGCGCTCGGCGAGACCCGGGTCCATGGGGTGCTCGATCACGATGCCGGCTCGCTTCGAGAGTGTATCGGCGGCCGCGGCGATCGAGACCGCGCGCTCGTTGCGGCCGTTGGCAGCTTCGACGGCGGCCAAGCCGAGCAGCGCGAGGCCCGTGCCGCGCGCGCTGCCCACGTTCTGGTAGGTGTGCACCGCCTGCACGAACGAATGTTGCGCGGCGGCGGCGTCCTTTGCCGCGAGCCACGTCCAGCCCATCTCACAGTGCACGCGCGCGACCTCGGGCAGGTCGCCGACGAGCAGCAGTTCCTCGAGTGCCTCGGCGTAGACGCGCAGCGCGTGGGCGGGATCGCCCTTGGCGAGGATCATCTGCGCCAGGAAGCTGAGCGTGACGCCGCCGATCTCATAGTCCCTCTGGCGCTTCTGGATGGTTCGCGCCTCGTCGATGAGCGCGATACCGGCATCGATGTCGCCGCCGACGAACCGCAACATGCCTTGGATCGCCAAGCTCAGGCCCAGGATGAAGTGGAACCCGCCCGTGCGACAACGCCCGATCGCGTCTTCCACCGCGACCATCGCATCGTCCATGCGACCCATGCTCAGGCTGCAGTAGGCCACACCCACGAGTCCCTCGGCGGCGACCTCGGCGTCGTTCACGGCCTCGCCGTCCTCGTAGCCGCTGCGCCACTGGGCAAGCGAACGCTCCCACTCGCCCGTGGTCGTGGAGACCATGCCGTTCGCCAGCAGCGCCAGAGCGCGGCCGCGGCTGGCGGGCCGGGTCTTTGCGAGCGTCAACAATTCATCGAGCGTGACGCGCGCGGTCAGGTGCAGGCCCGTGATGTGCCAGTACCAGTCCATGAACCCGCACGTGAGCAAGGCCTCTTCAAGCGCTGCCGCGTCGCCGGCGCGGGCACCCACGAGCCGCCACCGGATCGCGGCGAGCAGGTTGGGATGTTCGCGGCGCCCGCGTTCCATGGCCGCCAGTTGCTCGGGCGTGCGGATGTCGTGCGCGATGCTCTGCGCGACGCCGCGGTAGTACGCCGCGTGCGCGTCGCGGTTCGCGCTGGTCTCATCGCTCGCGTGCAACTGCTCGGCCGCGAACGCACGGATGGTCTCGAGGAGCGCATAGCGCTCGCCGCCGCCCATCACCCGCACGAGGCCCTTCTCCACCAGCGATTCGAAGCGGTCCAACGCAGACGGCCGGTCGGCGTCGGTGAAGCAGACGTGCTCCATGGCTTCGAGCGTCCACCCTTCGTGGAAAGCCGATAGCTGCCGCAGCAGTCGCTGCTCGCGGCTGTCCAGCAGCGAATAGCTCCAGCTGATCGTGGCGCGCAGCGTGCGCTGGCGCAGCGGCAGGTCGCGGTCGCCCGACGTGAGCAGGTCGAGTGCGCCATCCAAGCGCTGCAGCAGCGCCGCGGGCTCTAGGATGCGCACGCGCGCCGCTGCCAACTCGAGCGCCAGCGGCAGACCGTCGAGGCGCCGGCAGATGCTGGCGATGACCGGCGCATTGGTCGCGTTCAGCGCGAAGGCCGGCTTCACCTTTTCGGCGCGTTGTACGAATAGCGCCACCGCGGGACTCTCGCGCATGGCGTCCTGCGTGGCGTCGGCGGCCGGAAGCTCGAGCGGCGGCAAGCTGAACTCGGTCTCGGCGCCGATCTTGAGCGGCGCGCGGCTGGTGGTCACGATCTGCAGGGCGGAGCAGCGCGCGCTCAGCTGGGCGATGTCCTGGGCGCAGTCGAGCACCTGCTCCAGATTATCGAGCACGAGCAGCACGCGTCGATCGGCAATGACGGCCACCAGGGCATCGAGCGCGCTGCGGCCGTGCGCTTCGGCGATCTCGAGCGCGGTGGCGATGGTGGACAGCACCGCAGACGCCGAGGTGACCGCGGCCAGAGATAAGAATGCGGCGCCGCCGGAGTGATCTGCGGCGGTCCTGCGAAACAGCTCGATGGCGAAGCGGGTCTTACCGGTGCCACCGTAGCCGGTCACCGACAGCACGCGCGCGCCCTCGCGCAGCTGCGTTGCCGCCGCGGCGAGAAGCTCCTCGCGGCCCAGCAGCGGCGTCGAGGGCACCGGCGGGGCTTTCAAGATGGTCGGCGCCGCATCGCGCGTCATGCGCACGCGGCGTAGTTCGCTCGCCACATCGAGCGCGCTTTGGAAGCGCGCGCGCGGGTCCTTCTCGAGGCAGCGCGAGATGATGCGCTCGAGGTCCGTGGGTACATCGGCGCGAGAGGAGCCCGGCGACGAAGGCGTGTCGCGAAGGATCGCGCTGCTCACCATGCCGAGTGTGGCGCCCTGGAACGGTCGGCGCCCGGTCGTGAGCTCGTACAGGATGATGCCTAGCGCGAAGAGGTCGGTGCGCGGGTCGATGGCCTCGCCCCTCACCTGTTCGGGTGCCATGTACGGCACGGTGCCGACGATCTGACCTTGCGCGGAGAGCGGCGAGGCGATCGTCGCCAGCTGTGTCGCGTCCATGGCGGCGCCCGAATCGCCACTCACGCCCGTGAGCTTGGCCAAGCCGAAGTCGAGCACCTTCACACGCTCATCGTTCGTGAGCATGACATTGGCCGGCTTGAGATCGCGGTGCACGATGCCCTTCTCGTGCGCGGCGCTCAGGGCTTCGGCAAGCGCGATGCCCAGTGCGATGACGCGCTCGATGGGCAGGCCGTCGGGCGTGACATGCTTATCGAGACCGCGGCCTTCGACTAACTCCATGGTCAGGAAGCGCGTGCCGGCGTCGTCTTCAACGGAAAAGAGCGTGACGATATTCGGATGGTTGAGCCCTGCCACGGTGCGCGCCTCGTGCTCGAAGCGCGCCAGGCGCTCGGCGTTGGCCGCCACGGCGGCCGGCAGCACCTTGAGCGCCACGTCGCGGCCCAAGCGCGAGTCGCGCGCGCGGTACACCTCGCCCATGCCGCCGGCGCCAAGGGCGCCGATGATCTCGTAACGACCGAGCCGTGAACCCGGAGTGAGGGACATGCGAATGAATCTACCCTAGCCCGGCCAAGCTTTCGACTCGTGCGAGCCGCGCCCGCGCATCACTTCGCGTTGCGTGGCGCGAACAGCGTTCGCAGCGCCGTGAGAGCCGCAGGGTGGTAGATCGTGGCATGTTTCTCTTGTGGCATTCCCACATAGATGCAATGCACCGAGGTGGATTGTTCCTTCTGGATGCGCTCGGCCAAGTGCTGCGTCTGGCCGTCGATGCGTTCCTCGCTGCTGGCAGCCATGTAGAGCGTTGGCGGCGGCGATCCGCGAGGCACGATCGGCAGCGGGCCTGCGGCCATCGCCCCCTTGCTCCACCAGAGGCTCGGGTCGAATGCGATGTAGGTGTCGAACATCTGGGGAGCTTTGAAGAAGGTCTCGACCACGAAGAGTCCCGCGAGTGACTCGCCCATGAGTGCGCGCTCGCGCGTGGTGGGATAGCGCGCCTCGATCGCGGGGATCAGTTCGCTGCGCAGGAACTCGCGGAACGTCGCCGAACCTCCCACCCGCGGCGCGATCTTCCGGTCCTCTGGGTCGTCGGTGGGTCCGGTCAGGTCGCGGCGGCGCTGCGTGTTCTCGATGCCCACCAAGAGGAACGGCCGCACCGTCTCGTTGCCGATCGAGACCTGCAGTAGTCCGGCGATATGCAGAAAGTCCTCACCGATGCCGCCGTCGGGCATGTAGAGCACCGGCCGACGAGTGCCAGCCGAGTCGCCCCAGTACGGCGCCCGGTAGACGTTGATGCGCCGGGTCTCGCCCAGCACCTTGGACTCGAGCGTGAAGCTCTCGCCGATCGTGATCGGCGAAATCCCGCCGAGTTCACCGGCGCGAGCAGATGCCCAGGATGCGCACGCGCCGAGCACGCAGATCGCGATGAGACGGAATCGCATACAGACACACTCCTGTCAGGGGCCGGTATCGATCGCGATGAGCGTGCTGGAACACACAGGCATTTCGCTCGCTCACCCCACCAGCGTGCGTGTGTTCGTGCAGCACATGGTCAAGGACTACGCTTCGTGGCGCAAGTCGTATGACGCGTCCAGGAGGACCGAATTCGCACTCGCATGCGAACGGGGCCGCCGGCACACGCCAGCGGCCCTACTATTTTCCGATAGGCTTGTGAACCGAGTCTGGATTACCATCGCGAACAGGAAACTGGCGGGATGACCTGCGTTCGTGCCACTCGGGCGTACTGTCCTCTGGGACCGAAGGAGTACCTTGCCCATGCGCATCGTCCGTTGGAATGCCTGCTTTGTCATAGGTGTGCTCGCTCTGTTCGTGTTGCGCCCGCAGCGTGTCGATGCCGGAGTGCATCCGAGCTTCGTCCAGCGGAGCGGCTATGCCCTTGGCGATACGCTCGCCGACGCCATCGCCCCGAACCAATTCGATTCCGAGACCCACCTGCGCGGACTTCGGGGAAAGTGGGTCGTCCTCGTGGACGGGGCGAAATGGTCCTCGGGTACCGCGACGATGGGCGCAGACGTCCAGCGCATCTATGAATCCTGGTACGGCCACCCGAGTGTACGGCTCGAGATCGTGACGAATCTCGCCGATGGTCAGCAGGCGCTGCCCTGTACGTTGGCTGAGGCGCAGGTATTCGCGAATCAATCCCATATCATGAGGCCCGTGCTGCATTCCGATGGTGTCGACGGCACGGGCGCCCGCGCCATCCGAGCCGCCGCTGGGGATGTGACTTTTCCGACAGTGCGGATCATCGATCCCGCAGGCGTGATCCGTCTCGTGCAGGTCGGAAGCATGACGGCCGTCGGGGTCGTGCAGTCTGTGGCGGCACTCGCGAACGTGCCTGCTCCGCAGCTTGCGCCTGTGCGGGTCTGGGCGCGCGGCCCCCACACCGGCACGATGACCATCCAATACGCCAATCAGCTCGCGATTTCGCCTTTGGATTGTGCACGTCTCTCAGGCTGGAGCTTCCCGTTCCAAGTGACCGGGTTCGGAGAGAACGTCACGGTGAACATCAATGTGATTCCCGATCCGGGCACGCAGACCGAGTCCTGGCAGGTGGACTTCTTTCACTGGGACGACGCTGCCTTGGGACTGAGCAGTCTGCCTGTTCAGCGCGCCTGGACGTTCTATCTCACAGGACTCTCTGGCGACGATGCGGTGCGTTCCACAGCGCCGGCGGCCGAAGCGACTTTGTCGATCGTGGATCTTTTCGGCGTCCAGCAGCCCGCAGGGCTCACTGTGCCGGTGAGCTATTCGGGCAATGGCCTCACCATTGGTCCGATCCCCGGGAATGCACTCGCGAACCTGCCACCGATCCGCGAACTCACCATGAGCGACATCACCGTGAATACCTACCAAGGCGTGAGCGTTGGCGGCTCGGAAGGCGTCCGCTTCGCCATTCGCTCGCCGAGCCCGAACCCCGCTTCCGTGCGGACACGGCTCGCCTGGACGCAGACGAGACAGGCACAGGCCCGGCTCGAGGTCTTCGATGTCCATGGGCGCATGGTGCAAGCGTTGCTCTGCGCCTCGTCTGCCCCGGGTGCGCACACCGCTGATTGGAATCTGGCCGATGATGCGGGCAATCGCGTGAGTGCGGGCCTCTATCTGATTCGACTGCGCATCGCGGGCGACGGCGAACGCATGACTCGGCTGAGCGTGGTCGAGTAGCTGGGCCACTCGCATGCGAACGGGGCCGCCGGCACACGCCAGCGGCCCCGTTCGATGTCGCGGCGAGTTTACTGGATGCTTTTGAGCGCCACCTGCAGCTTGCCGAACGAGACGGAGTCGCGCGTGCTGTAGGCCATGTCCATGTAGGCGACCTTGCCCGCCTTGTCGATCACGAACACGGTGCGCCGGTTCATGCCGTATTTGTCCATGTAGCTGCCATAGAGCTTGGCCACATCGTGTGAGTGATCCGACGCCAGGCGGAACGGCAGGTTGTGGTGCTGCGCCCACTCATGGTGCGAGAACACATAGTCGCCGCTGATGGCCACGACATCGGCATTGAGCGCGCCCAGGGCCGTGAAGTTATCGCGCAGCGTGCAGACTTCCTTGGTGCAACCCCCGCTCCAGTCGGCCGGGTAGAATGCGAGCACGATGTTGCGCTTGCCCACGAGTTTCGCGAGCGACAGCGAGTCCGAGGCGATCGAGTCGCGTGTGGCATACGGCAGCGCGAAGCCGGGCGCGGGATCGCCCAGGTGGAAGGGAGCAGGCGTGTCGGCGGCGGCGGCGCCCACCGTGATGAGCAGGACTGCGGCGAGCCAGAAGAACTTCATCGGGGCTCCTTTGCGGATGGATGCAACGAGAAACGGCCGGGAATGCCTACACCTCATGATGCCTTAGTGCGAGTCGGGATGCAGCAGCGCAGGCCAGTTCGTGACCAGCGTCAGGCTCGTGGGCGTGGCCTCGTTCGCCGGAAGCGCCACGATGAAGCGGCGGAAGTCCGGCAGCGCTTCCCACAGGATCGTGGACTTGGGGAACGAGACGAGCGTGCCTGGCCCATCCACCGTGAGTGCAGCGCCGGTGTGGATCGGCACGATCCTCACGCCTCCCGGCACCTCGGCCAGGATCCGGGTCTGGGTCGCGTCAAAGCGGCCAGCGCCAAAAGGCCCTGCGCTTTCGCTCGTGATCCGAACCTTGATACCGGGCACCGGAAACGACTGCGCGTACAGCAGAATGGATCCAGAATCGTCGCCTCGATAGACGATCCAATGCTTGTCCGGCGACAGGCTGGCGTTCACTTCGTTGAACGGCGTCGCGAGAAAGGTGACGGGTGTCTGGTCGCCGTGGGTGCGGACGTACATGAGGTCCCGCTGGGTCTTCACCCCAAGATCATCGAAGAGGATCAGCGAGTCGTCCACCGAGATATCGCTCAGGTTCTTGTAGCCCGAAGGGCTCTTGTAGAACGGCTGTTCGCCGCCGGCTCCCGAGATCGCGTGCGCATAGAAATCGTACGAAGCGCCGCGTTGCACGGCGTAGGCGATGCGTGTGCCGTCGCCACTCCAGCGCGGGCTCGCTTTTCGGGCACCATCGGTGGTGAGCCGGCTGAAATCCCCCGTGCGCAGATCCGCGAGCCAGAGATCACTCGAAGTGGGTGAATCGCTTCGCAACAGCGCCAGATGAGAACCATCCGGGCTGACCCGCATGTCGTTGTAGCGCCCGACCGGAATGGGCAGCGGCTGCTGCATGCGGCCGTCGGCTCCCATGTACTGAAGCTTTGCGGAAGCCGGCGTATCGGTGGGATACAGCAGGAGCCCGTTGTTCGAAGCCGAGGAGCACAGCGAGCCAAGCAGAGTCTGGTCATTCGGCTTCTCGCCGATGACGACCGGCTCGCCTTGCAAATGGGTGAAGCCTGCATCCACCCTCTGGGCCACGATCGCCTCGTCCCGCGCGAAGACCATGTAGCCCGGCGCCGCGTAGTGCGCGCCCGAGCCGGCGCGGACGAGCAGGTGATGTACGCGCGATCCCAGCTCGCCCACGTAGGTGTCGATCTTGCCGTCCGTTCCGGGAAGGCTCACGTAGGTGTAGTGCTGGCCGTCCGGCAGGAACTGGGGAAAGCGCTGAGCGTTCTCCTGGCGCGCCGAATCCAGCGCGGTCTCGGCGACCACTTCCCCGCCGTTGGCGGAGACGCGCGACAGTGGCCCGTGGCTCGTGGGCGCGAACAGGATCACGCCATTGCGGCTCCAGGTGCCGCCCCGGGCGTTATCCGTGGAGCACAGGACTCGCGCGGTCCCGCCCGAAGCAGGGATCGTGAAGAGCTTGCCGTCGGAGAAATAGGCGATGTTCTTGCTGTCGGGCGACCAGAACGGCGTCACCGCCTCCATGCTCGTTACCGAGGCTCCCGGCACCATTCGCGAGTCGAGCGAATGCACCGGTCGCAACATGAGTTGAGGCACTCCCGCAGTGTCTGATGCTACGTAGGCGATGGCCGAACCATCGGGTGATATGGCCGAGTTCCCAGGGATCGTCGAAAGGACCTGGCCGCTCGGCGCGAGGATACTCGCGCGAGTCACGAGCTTTGGCGTCGACGCTCGCCAAGGCACGGGCAGGAACGCTGCCGCCACCGCAAGAAGCAGCGCCAGGCCGGCCACCCCCCACGCGAGCGGGCTCGAGTTCGAGCGTGCAGGGCCGCCGTGCGATGCGGAGTCGGCCAATAGCGAGCCACTCGCGCTCACTCCCGCCGCCAGCAGCTCATCGAGCGCTACACGCGCGTCGCCGATGTCGCGCAGGCGCTTGCGCGCATCTTTCTCGAAGCACCGGCGCAGCAGTTCGCGCAGGCGCATCGGACTGCCTGCCGGCAGCGCGTTCCAGTCGGGATCGCGTTCCAGGATCTTGGCGATGGTGTCACTCACGGTCTCGCCCGGGAACGGCCGCAGCGCGGTGAGGCATTCATAGAGCACACAGCCGAACGACCAGATGTCGGCGCGGCGGTCGACCATCTTGCCGCGCGCCTGCTCGGGACTCATGTAGGCGGCGGTGCCCAGGATCACGTTCGCCGCGGTCATGGGGCTCGTGAGCGTGGGTGACATCGACACATTGGAGCCGCTTGCAGGCGCCTCGGCATCGAGCGCCTTGGCCAGGCCGAAGTCGAGCACCTTCACCTGGCCCTGAGCGTTGAGCTTGATGTTCGCGGGCTTGAGGTCGCGGTGGATGATGCCCTTCTCGTGCGCGGCCTCCAGGGCCTCGGCGAGTTCACGGCCCATCTCCACGGTCTCGAGCACGCTCATGGGTCCGCGCGCGAGCCGTTGCGAGAGGTCCTCACCTTCGACCAGCTCCATGGCGAGGAAGCGCACGCCATCGACCTGCCCCACGCCGTAGACGGCAGCGATGTGCGGGTGGTTCAAGCTCGCGAGCAAGCGCGCCTCGCGCTCGAAGCGCGCCATGCGTTCGGGGTCGTTCGCGAACGCTGCGGGCAGCACCTTTATCGCCACATCGCGGCCGAGCGTGGTGTCGGTGGCCTTCCACACCACACCCATGCCGCCCTCGCCGATGCGTTCGAGCAGGCGGTAGTGCGACAGGTCGCGGCCGGGCGTGAGTTCCATCATGGCTTGAGCGCCGACTGCCAATTCAGGTAGAGCTGGATGCGGCGGCGCGGCGCCTCGCTTGCGTGACTCATCAGGATGCGCGAGTCACCGGAACCCCGGCCAGCACCCGTGACTCCGACCGGGATCTTGAACAGGGGTCGAGGCGTGCCGGGCACCAGGTCAGCGCCCTCGGTGATGGGCACGGACCAGAACGCCCCATCTGCCTGGAATCGCAGCGTCTTGCCGTCGTCCATCCAGCCCGGGAATGAACCGCCCGCGGTCGTCACACGGACCTTATGGCCCGGTTCCGGGAACGATTGGAT
>JANYBS010000187.1 GCA_025360715.1 Candidatus Eiseniibacteriota bacterium
GTTCGCGGAAGTAGCTCAGCCCGGTAGAGCATCACCTTGCCAAGGTGAGGGTCGCGGGTTCGAATCCCGTCTTCCGCTCCATGTGCGACGGGCCGGCCACAAGCCGGCCCTCGCCATTTCCTGCAGGACCCCGCGGGCCACCTTGCCGTACGCGCCTTCCACGCGGGTCCCATGAGGGTCCACATGAGCGACCTGCCTCCGGGTCGTGACACCGCTGCGGTCGAGCGCGCCATCGCCGAGCTCATCCGTGCGCTGGGACTCGATACTGCCGCCGAGCCCGAACTCCTCGCCACCCCGGCGCGTGTCGCCGACTTGTACCGCGAGATCCTGGGCGGTCTTGACCCCGCCGAGGTCCCGGAATTGGCCACGTTCCCGCACGACGGCCAGGGCGACCTCGTGATGGTACGCGACCTGCCGTTCCACTCGCTGTGCGTGCACCACTTCGTGCCGTTCTTCGGCCGCGCACTCATCGCCTACCTGCCGGGCCAGAAGCTCTTCGGCATCAGTGCCGCGGCGCGACTGCTCGACACCTATGCGCGAAGGCCGCAGTTGCAAGAGCGGCTGGGTCAACAGATCGCCGACCATATCGAGCAGCTGGTGCAGCCGCGCGGCGTCGCGGTGATCCTCGAGGCTCGCCATCTGTGCATGGAGATGCGGGGTATCCGCCGATACGGCATGGTTGAGACGCGCACCGTGCGAGGCGAACTCGAAGGTCCGCGCTACGCGGATGCGCTGCGCTTGAGCGCTGCGGGGCGCTGAACCCTGTTGCGCCCGCACGTCATGAATGCGCGACCGAGCGTCTCCGTCATCGTCGTCACCCGCGATCGTCCAGTGCTGCTCGCGCATGCGCTGCGAAGCATCGCGGCGCAAAGCGCGCAGCCACTCGAGGTCCGGCTCGCCGACGACGGCGACGTACCGGTCGGTGACGCGCTTCCCGACCTGCCGCTGCTCGAGATGACGCTGCTGCACGTGCGCGCGGGCCAGGCCGGCGAAGCGCGAAACGCGGCCGCAGCCGGGGCGCGCGGCGACGTGCTCGCGTTCCTCGACGACGACGATGTCTGGCTGCCCGGCCATCTCGAAGGCCTGTGCAGCGCGTTCGAGGATCCGGGCGTGGGCTTCGCGTGGCGCGATTGCGCCGTGATCCGCGAGCGCGTGAACGCGGACGGTTCGCGCGAGGACCTGGCGCGCGTGACGCTGGCGCGGGATTGGGACGATGCGATCATGGCTGAGAACGATTACCTGCCGCCCAGCGCGTGGGCCGTGCGGCGGGCGCTCTTCCAAGCCTTGGGCGGATTCGACCGCACCTTTCGCTGCAGTGAGGACTGGGACTTCGTGCTGCGCGCGCGCGCGATCACGTCCATGGCGCGCGTCCCGGGAGTCACCTGCGAGGTGCGTTTGCGCGAGAGCGGGAACGCGTCGGCCGATTTCGGGCCCGAGCGCATCGCCTGCCTGCGCGCGCTCTCGGCGCGACACGGCCTCCCGCACCTGGAGCTGCGCACGTTCTGGGAGGTCGCGCAGGCGATGGGCGAGGCACCGCGCGCATGAGCCCCGAACTCCTGATCGTCGGCGCGGGCCCCGCGGGCGTCTCGGCGGCACTATGGGCGCGCGCGCTCAGCCTGGACGTTCTGGTGCTCGAAGGCGCACCGGCACCCGGCGGGCAATTGCATGCCGTGCATTTTCATCCGCCCGACCTGCCCGGCATCGAGTCCGGCGCAGGCCCCGACATCGCCGCGTCGTACGCGCGGCAACTCGCGCGTCAGCAGGTGCCCGTGCGCTCCGAGGTCGTGGCCACGGCGCTCGAGCCGGGCGCCGCCGAAGGCGCCCCGGCAGTGCGGCTCTCGACCGGCGAGCGCGTGCAGGCGCGCAGCGTCCTCATCGCCACCGGCGTGCGCCGCCGCCGGCTCGAGGTGCCGGGCGAGCGCGAACTCGAAGGCCGCGGCGTTTCGTACTCCGCCACGCGCGATCGCGACTCACTCAAGGGCCGCCGCGTCGCCGTGGTCGGCGGCGGCGATGCGGCGTTCGAGAACTCGCTCCTTCTCACGGCGGCCGGCTGCGACGTGGTGCTGCTCGTGCGCGGGCCCGCCCGCGCACGTCCGGACTTCCGCCGCCGTGTGGCCGAGGATCCGCGCATCGAGTTGCATGAAGGGGTACGCGTGACCCACGTCCTGGGCGATAGCGCCGTGACGGGGCTGAGCGTCACCGCGGCCGGCGATGAAGCCGAACGCGGCGTGGTCGCATGCGAGGCGGTCGTGGTCAAGGTCGGGGTGCGGCCGAACACCGAATGGTGCTGTGACGTGCTCGCGCATGATGCCGAAGGATTCCTGCGCATCGACGAGCGCTTTGCCACGACGGTCCCCATGGTCTTCGCTGCCGGAGATTGCACACGCCCCGCACTGCCGAGCATCCCCGTGGCGCTCGCTCACGGTGCCCAGGCGGCCGCCGTGATCCGCGCGGCCCTGCACGGCCGCTAGCGACGCTGGCGCGCCGCCACGGGTGCCCCCTGCGGTGCCTCAAGTGCCCTCTCCAGGCGGCCGAAAACATGGGAGCGCCTGTGCGGTTCGTCGTCTCTCTCCACAGGCGTCTTCTTGCCATCCGGGAGCCCGATGAGCGAAGCACCCTACCGCGAGCCAGCCGGCACCACCGCGCTGCGGATCCCCGTGCTCGGGATCCTGCCGGCGCTACTCGTGTCGGCGGTGATCCTCGACGCTGCTCATCCGTTGGGCGGCGGCGCGATGGCGCCTCTGTGGCTCGACCTCGCGGCGCTGGCGTGCGCGGCGTGCGCGCTGGCCTCCCCGCGTGCGCGTCAGGGCTGGGGCGCGTGGGCGACCACCTTTGATGGCCGCATCCTGGCGGCGCTCGCGATCGCCGTGTTGCAGGCGGTGCCTTCCTCCGCGAGTAGGGAAGGCCTCGCGTGGCTGCAGCAGATGCTCGCCTGTGGCGCGTTCTTCTACGCGCTCACTTTGCTTTTGCGCGGCCGGGACGGTGTCGGCGAGATGCTCTGGGGTGTCTTCGCCGTGGGTTGTGTGCTCTTTGGCTTGCACGCGCTCCTAGCGGCGACCAGCGGACTGGACACGCTGCGCACCGAGGCCGCCAAGGTCGATGCGGCATGGGATTCCCATCACGGACTCGCCAAGTCGATGGCATTCGTCACAATGCTCACCGCGGGCCGGGCGCTGGAATCCGCTTCCAGCTCGCGCTGGCGGGTGACCGCCTTGATCGGTTCGGTCGGTTGCCTGCTGCACGCGGCAGCCGGCGGCTTCGGGCTCGATCCGCATTCGCTGGGACGCTTGGACGAACCGCTGTACTTCAGCGCCACCGCCGTGCTGCTGCTGATGCTCTTCGGCTTGGCGCGCCGAGCCTGGGAGCAGCGGCGCGCCCGTCCGCATGAGGCGCGCCGTTGGCGGGCCATGGCGGGGGGATTCGTGCTCCTGGCCGTCTTCGGCCTGTTCGGCGAGACGACAGGCGGGGAGGGCGTCCGCGTGCTGGCCGTACTGGCTGCCGTGACCGTCCTGGCGGTGGAGCCCGTGGACGCGGCGGGGGCTGCCCGCAGCAACCCTGCAGAGGCGGCCGTCGACCCGCTTCGTCAGGCGGCCTGAAGGCCCGGCCGGGGGGCTCAAGTCCCCGGTAGGGCAGCCGAGACTGGCAGCGAGGAATGTACGTGGCAACGCCTGCAAGCGTCGTGGCCGCGAACATCCCGGATTCATGCGCGCGTCCCCCGAGCGCTGGAGCCCGCGACCTCGGTGGATCACCCAGGAGAGTCCTGTCATGCAGATGGACGAACGCCACGAAGGCTCGGTGCTGATCGTAAGCCCGAAAGAGCAGGCGCTGGATGCCTACGCCGCGCCGGGATTCCGCGAACGCTTGAGCGAGTGCATCGCCCAGGGCCACCACCGGATCGTGCTCGATCTGAGTGACGTCGATTTCCTTGACAGCACCGGCCTGGGCGCCATCGTGTCGAGCTTCAAGCGCCTCGATGGCCGCGGCACGATGATCATCTGCAATGCGCGCGAGATGGTGCTCGATGTCTTCCGCCTTACGCGCATGGACCGCGTTTTCGCGATCGCGCCCTCGCTGGAACGCGCCTTGGAGATCGCCGCCGATCGCGCAGCCTGAGCTCGTAGACCCCCTGACAGGCCGAAGCCCCGTGCTGGCGAGACGCCCGCACGGGGCTTCGGCCGTTTCGCGCTTGCAATAATTTAAGTTATTACTATAATACAATCCATGTCCGACGCTCTCGCCACCATCGCCTCGCCGCGCCGCCGCGAGATCCTGCGCCTGCTCTGGGCTGGGGAGCGCAGTGCGGGAGAGATCCGCGCGGCCATGCCCGACGTCACCTTCGGCGCGGTCTCGCAGCAGCTGCGCACGCTGGAACGCGCAGGGCTCGTGCGCGTTCGCGCGCAGGGCGCGCGGCGCATCTACCGCGCCGAGCGCGCGGCGCTGGGGCCCTTGGGCGCGGTGCTGGAGCGCATGTGGGCCGACTCGCTCTGGCGCCTCAAGCTCGCGGCCGAACTCGAGGCGTCCCGGCGCGGGCCACGTCCGCGGCGGCGCGCGCGAACCGCTCGCCGGAGCCATCGACCATGACCGGATTCCCGCACGTCCTCGAACGCACGATCGTCATCCATGCCCGTCCAGAAGCCGTGTTCTCGTTCTTCACCGCCAGCGAGCGCTGGGCGAAGTGGTGGGGGGCAGGTTCCACGATCGACGCCCGTCCGGGCGGCGCCGTGCTCATCCGCTATCCGAACGCGGTCGAGGCGAGCGGCGAGGTACTCGAGATCGTGGCGCCCACACGGCTCGTGTTCACGTATGGCTATGTGAGCGGGCAGCCGATCGCGCCCGGCGCTTCACGCGTCACTCTCACGCTGACAGATGTCCGTGATGGCACGCGCCTGCATCTGCAGCACGCATTCGCCGATGCCGCCGCATGCGGGGTGCATGTGCAGGGCTGGCGCTACCCGTTGGCGGTGTTCACGAACGCGGTGTGCGACGTGTTGCACGCGGACTCGGCGGACCGCATCGACGCGTGGTTCCAGCTCTGGGCGCAGAGCGACGCTGCGGCGCTCGAGGCGCAGTTGCAGGCCCTCGCCGATGGCCATGTGGGATTCCGCGATCGCTTCAGTGCCCTGGCGGGGATCGCCGAACTCGTCCCGCACATCGCGGCTTCCCAGCGCTTCATGCCGGGCATCGTGCTGCGGCGCGCGGGTGCGGTGCGGCAGACGCAGGGGATGGCGCTCACCGATTGGCGGGCTTGCAAGCCCGATGGCTCCGTCGTGGGGCAGGGCACGAATGTCTTCGAGTTCGACGCGGATGGAAGGATCGCGCGCGTGACCGGTTTCTGGTCCGCGACTTCCGCGTGAGCTGGGCGGCGGCGCACTCACGGACGAGTGCGCGCCGCCGCTTGTTCCTGGGTGCGGACTAAGCCGCCAACCGCCGCCGCATCGCGAGCGAGTTGCGTCCGCCGTGACTGCGGTACTCCACCTCGTCCATCACGCTGTGGATCAGGAACAGCCCCATGCCGCCTTCGGGCAGGTGGGCCACATCCGTTGGATCGAAGTCGAAGACCGGGGAAGGACGCTTTGGCATCGGCGTGCCCGTGTCACTCACCTCGATCGTGAACCGGCCGTCTTCGAGCGTGAACAACAGTTCGATCGGGTGGCCGCTCTGGCCCTGGTAGGCGTGCCTCACGACATTGTTCACGGCCTCGGCGACCGCCAGTTCCACGTGCGCGCACTCGCGCGGCGGCAGCCCGGCCGCGGCGACCATGCCGCGCACGGCGCGCGCCAGCAGTTCCGTGCAGTCCAGGCGACTGTCGGCGACCAGTTGCACCTGACGCGGCCCACCCGGGCCCTGCGCATGCGCCGCGCTCATGCGGCCCTCCGCTCGAGCGCCAGGAAGGTGACATCGTCTTGGAACTCGTCGCCGCCGCGCCAGCTGCGTAGCGCTTCCTCGAATCGGGCAACGGCCTCGGGCAGCGCATCCCCATGCACGTCGAGAAGCAGACGTTCCAGGCGCTCCAGTCGGAACTGCTCGCGCGCGGGATTCGCGCACTCGGTCACGCCATCGGAATAGAGCACGAGGCGGTCTCCCGGAAGGAATGGTCGTTCGTATTGCTCGTAGGCGAGCCCGGGCAGCATGCCGATCGGGAAGCCGGTGTCGTCGAGCCGTTCCACCGCGCTGCCGCGAAGCAGCAGCGGCGCGGGATGGCCGGCCTGCGAGATCGTGACAGTGTCGCGCTGCGCGTCGATGATCCCGTAGACCATCGTGAAGTACTTCATGGCGTCCGAGTCGTCCTGGAAACGCTCGTTGAGCGTCCTCAGCACTTCGGCCGGTGGCACGAGTTCCCAGCCCTCGCCGTGTTCGACGGCGCGCTTGATCAGGCCATCGGGGCCCAGCGACGGCACGAGCAGCTTGCTGAGCGAGAACGACAGCATCGCCGAGGGCACGCCGTGTCCCGCTACGTCGAGCAAGTAGAACAGCGTGCGATGCTCGTCGATCGCGTGCACGTTGAAGACGTCGCCGGCGACGAAGCTCGCCGGGAAGAAGCGCCACACCGGCTCCACGGCAGGCAGCATCAGGTCTTTGGCGGGCAGCAGCGCCTTCTGCATGACCGCGGCGGCTTCAAGATCGCGCTGGGCCGAGGAATAGGCGGCCGCCAGGCGTTCGTTGCGCTCGTCAAGGTCACTCTCCAACTGCAGCACGCGTTCGCCGGCGCGGACGCGCGCGCGGAGCTCCTCGGCTTGGAACGGCTTGACCATGAAGTCGTCGGCGCCGGCCTCCATGCCCTCCACGAGCGCAGCGACACCACTACGCGCGGTCACGAGCAGCACGTAGGTGTAGCCGCGGAAAGCCCCCGAACGGATGCGACGCGTGAGTTCGACGCCGTCCATGCCCGGCATCATCCAGTCGCTCACGACCATTCGGAACGGCTTCGCCTGCATCTTCTCCCACGCGTCCAGACCATCGACGGCTTCGACGACCTCGTGGCCCCAGTCGCGGAGCTTGCGGCTGATCACGAGCCGGTTCACGGGTTCATCGTCGGCGATCAGGATCCGCATGCCAGTGACGTCCTCGAGTAGGAGGGGTGCGACCACGATGCTACTGTGCAGGCGGGTATCCGCAGCCGATGACAAAGCCGGAAGCTTCGTCTGAGTCTCGGGTGGATCCCTTGGACCTGAAGCGGCAATTGCGGCCCGGCGGCCGCACGGGTGAACGTGGCGCTGCCGCCGAACTCGAGGAATGACAGTCATATGAGCGGATTCATCGCATGGGCGCGCGAGGACCTGGCGCAACTCGCGGCGCGCGGCATCGATGCGGCAGAGGCTGCCCGGCAGCTGGCGCTGCTCGCGAATCCGCCGGCTGCGGCGCGGCTCGCGCGTCCCTGTACGCCGGGCGACGGCGTGCAGGTGCTGGAAGAAGCGCAGCTCGCGGCGCTCGAGGCTATACATGCGCAGGCGTCCCGTGCGGGCCGGGTGCAGGCGTTCGTGCCAGCTTCCGGTGCGGCCACGCGCATGTTCAAGGACTTGCTGGCAGCGATGGCGGCGCAAGGCGACTGGCGGCCCGCCGAGACGCTGGCTGCCGCAGCTGCCGGAGTCGCCGAGGCGCACGCGCTGCAGGCGTTCGTCGAAGGCCTGGACCGATTCGCGTTCCGCGATGAGCTGGCGGCTGCCATCGCCCCCTGTGGCACGCTGCTCGAGGAGCTCGCTGCGCGCGGGCCGTGGCGCGTGATCGCAGAGGCGTTGCTGTTCGAGCCGGGGCTCGGATACGCGAACTCGCCCAAGGGCCTGCTGGCATTCCACCGTGATGGCGCGAACGCGCGCACACCGTTCGAGGAGCATCTGGTCGAGGCCGCCACGCTCACGCGCGATACCCCGGGCGTCTGCCGGTTGCACTTCACGGTCTCGTCCGAGCACCGCGAGCGCTTCCAGGCGCTGCTGGCGCGCTCGGCGCCGCGGTATGGGGAGCGGCTCGGCGTGCGCTACGACGTGAACTTCTCCGAGCAGCACCCTGCGACCGATACCATCGCCGCGCATCCGGACGGCGGGCCGTTCCGCGGCGCCGATGGTTCGTTGCTCTTCCGGCCTTCGGGACATGGCGCGTTGCTGCGCAATCTTGGGGATCTGGCCTCGAATGGCGCCGACCTCGTATTCCTCAAGAACATCGATAACGTCACTGTGGACCGGCTGCGCGAGCCGACTGCGCGCTGGAGCGCCGTGGTGGTGGGACTCGCTGCGGACCTGAGCGCGCAAGCCCACGCGTGGTGCGCGCGGCTCGAGCACGAAGGCGCTGCGGCCGCAGGGCCGGCGTGTGAGTTCGCGAGCCAGGCGCTGGGCGTGAGCGAGCCGCCGGCGGATGTGACGGCGCTCATCGCGCTGCTCGACCGGCCGCTGCGGGTGTGTGGCATGGTGCGCAACACCGGCGAGCCTGGCGGCGGGCCGTTCTGGGTGCATGGAACGAATGGTGGAATCACCCGGCAGATTGTCGAGAGCGCCGAGGTCGATGAGGCCGATGCATCGCAGATGGCGATCCTGCGCTCGGCCACGCACTTCAATCCGGTGTTCCTCGCGTGCGCGCTGCGCGACCGTCATGGGCGCGCACACGATCTGGACCGCTACGTCGATCCCCGCGCGGTGATCATCACGCGCAAGTCTTCGGGCGGGCAGGAACTGCTCGCGCTCGAGCGGCCGGGGCTGTGGAACGGTGCGATGGCACACTGGAACACGGTGTTCGTGGAAGTGCCGCTCACCGTGTTCCAGCCCGTCAAGACGCTGCTCGACCTGCTGCGCCCCGAGCATCAGGCGTGATCAGTCGGTTGTGGAGCGAAGAATGTGGATGACCTGAAGCCGGGCGGCCCGCGAGGGCGCCCGGCTTTTGGTTTCAGTAGGCGTTCTTCAGCCTGTGCGGCCTCGCCTTGTGCGTTCCCGGCGCATGCTCGCGCCGGTCGTAGTAGC
>JANYBS010000065.1 GCA_025360715.1 Candidatus Eiseniibacteriota bacterium
TTGTCTATGGTCTACGTTGGGCAGGCTCGGACCTGAATGGGCTCTGAGACCGTAGCCACGTAGCCACCTTGAAAGCAGCGGGCATCCGGACCGCTATGCCACTTTGGAGGGCAAATGAAACCCAGGCCTCGGCGGTCGCCCGCCCGAGTGGCGAAAGCGAAGCCAAATTGGGCGTCGCTCGTCGGTAAGTTCGAGTTCGGCGCAGATGTCACATTTCTTGGCCAAGCCGTGAAGCAGGAGGACAAGACGTTCAGTCCTCTCTTTGGTCTGGCGGTCACAGACCAGAGGCTCACGGACGGCACGTTGAGCGTTACTGTCGAGTTTGACCAGTTCAGCCAACCTCACTCATCGGCTGAGTTGGTGGTTCATCGCGACCTATCGTCAAGCGTGCTGGTAACGGCGGGGATTGGATTGGCGGCTCAATTCGTAATCCGGGTGTTCGATGGGTATCGCGAGACAGTGCTATCGCAGTTCGGAGATCGCGGCAACGTCAAGAGTAAGGTGCCTTATCGCTTGAGCGTCAAGGCGCGCGGCTCGCAACTGACGCTTTCGTGTGATGGTGTAGACGTGTGCACTGCCACAACTCTGCCCCAGTGGACGGGAGGCCAGGTGGGCCTTCTGTGCGCGGACTACTCGCCCATTCAGTTCAAAGAGTTCGCCCTTACTCGGAGAAGGGCGCAGGTGTTCGCCGTGATGCAGTTTTCCTCGCCCTACAACGAGATTTACTCAGAGGTCATCAAGAGTGTGTGCAAGGATCTTGAAGTCCGAGTCCTAAGAGCGGACGAGAGCTACACGACTGGCCTAGTCATTGCTGATGTGACGAGGCAGATCAGAGAGTCCCATGTTGTGATCGCTGAGATCAGCCCGGCGAATCCGAATGTTTACTATGAGGTCGGTTACGCGCACGCACTTGGTAAGCCCACGATCCTGCTTGCGGATGCTGGCTCAGAGCGCCTCCCGTTCGACGTGTCCGGGTTCCGAACTGTGTTCTACGAGAATTCAATCGCAGGGAAGCGCAAGGTCGAGGAAGCGCTTCGGAAACACCTGAATGCAATTTTGCGTGGAGAGTCATAGCCCGAGGCTCGAGTCGGCACGGGTTTCAACCGGCAGCGCTCATCAACTCATGGAGGTCGCTCGTGCAGGATGATCTGGCTCGGCTTGCTCGCCGGGATGCTCTTGCTCACGCTCAACGCGTATTCGGAGCCGCGCAGGATCGGCGCGAGTTGGGCGTCGCAGTAGACGTCCGGAATATATTGCTTTCAGTTCGGCACTTCATTGCTGAGCGTGGGATTCCTGGAGCGGTAGGAACTCAAGAGCACGTAGCCGGTTCCGATGAACGCGCAACAATCCTTGCTGCAATCGACCAAGCGCTGAGTGGGGGAAGCGCGGCGTCGGGGTTCGACATGATTACCATCGCTGAGCGAATCGTTCAGGAGCGCCTAAAGGCATTCCTGTTCTGACCCCTTGGTCTTATAACGGATAAATGCAAACGGCTGGCCAGCACCGGACAGGACTGGACAGAAGTAGGCTTTCCCCGCTCCCTGAGCGGATTCTCTTGACCATCGATGTGGACACATGGCTATCTGGGTCCAGAAGCATGGATCGCCGCTCGTGAGATGGGCGAGGCCGTCAAGGCCACGAGGTAGTCAGTCGAGTTGCAAGGGTGGTGGGTGTGGATGGGTACGGGTGCGCGGTCTACGCGCACGGGCTTGAGCTTCACTCCGATGGACGGATTCGTAGGCGCGGTGGTCTCGGGTGGGAATACCTGCTGCCGCCCTTCCCATGCAGAGGCGGTCCGCGCGGCGCGATTGCCGGCTTCAGTCGCGAGAGTCGAAGGCGTCTTTCGTGGCTGCTCGCGAACGCGCCTATCGATTTCGCCGTGCATGTCACGTTGACCTATCACGCACGCGTGGATGAGTCCGTGGGCGAGCTAGTCGCGCGGCGCAACGGCCAGTTGGTCGCACGTTCGAAAGCCGATCTCAAGCGCTTCCTCATGTGCGTCCGCCGTGAGTCCGGCGCGTACTGCTGGATCCAAGAGTTCCAGAGCCGGGGCGCGATCCACTTCCATGTGTTGTTCGAGCATGTCGTGGACGCCGAGCGCGTGGCGCTTGCGTGGTGCCGGGCAACGGGACAACTCCACGATCCTCAGGCGCTGGCGCACGCGGTGCGCGTGAACCCTGTAGCCGACCAGACAGCGGCTCGACGGTACCTGATCAAGTACTTCGGTAAGCACAAGCAGAAGGCGCTGCCTCCCGGCGTCGAGCGAGCCGGGCGCTACTGGGGCGCGTCACGTTCCCTGCACGTGGCTCCGCTCGCCCAGGTCATGAGCTGCGAGAAGGGCGGCAAGCGGCACGACAAGGCCGCGTGTCGGGTCCGCAGGGGGCTTCAGCGCTTCGTCTGGGGCGAGCTGGGCTTCAAGTGGCGCGGCGGTCGGCTGCCGTGCTGGCACCCGCAGCTCCCGGAGCGTGCGCTGCGGGTGCTGAACGATCTGCGGCGGTTCTATCGCGAGCCCGGTTTTCTGGTCGAGCTGGCGGCAGGATTCGGATGGGAGCTGGCGGATGAGGCGACAGAGAAGCGTCGCGCGGCGATGGACTGGGCCGCCGACCTGACATGGGCGTAGTGAGCACGGGCCGGGCTCGGTCCTAGGGAGATTCGCAGATGGGCTTAACGTCGATCGTGGCTCAGGCCGAGATGAACATGCGGATGAACGCTATGCAGAAGCGCATCGCGGAGCTCGAGGCCAAGCTCGCGCAGGCCACGGGTGTGGCGCTGCAAGCGACGCTGCGTGCGAACGCCGCGGAGAAGATTCAGCAGGGCGCGAACCTGACGCGCCCGGAGACTGCGGCATACCTGGGCGTTAGCACGCGCAAGCTCCAGCGCATGGAAGCGGCGGGCCACATCCGGCGTTGTCCCAAGATGGGTTCATCCGTATTGTTCGCGGCTCGCGATGTCCAGCGGATCGCGTCGGCGACTGGGAAGGAGCGGTAACAGTGCCGAAGCTTCCGAAGGGGATGTTCCGCAGGAAAAGTAGGCCCGGCTGGTACAAGCGGATCTACCGCAACGGTCGCGAGCGGTGGGTGTCGCTCGGGACGGATTTCGCGAAGGCGTGCGATGCAGCCCGTGCATACGAAGCAGGCGTCGCGGTGAATCCCAAGCAGGCGGGCACCGTGGCTCACGCTGCCGAGCAATGGCTGGAGTCGTACATTCAGACTCAGCGGAGCGAGAAGGGGCAGAAGCTGGCCGCCCAGCGCGTCCGGGCCTACATGGAGCCGTTCTTCGGGCACATGCTCGTCGAACGGGTGGCGCGCGAGGACGTCCGGGCGTTCCGTCTGTGGCTGGAGTCTCGGACCACGCTTAGCAGGAGCAGTGTGGCGCACGTGCTGTCGGACGTGCGGTGCCTGTTCAACTGGTGCGAGGACTCGGGGCTGGTCGAGCGAAGCGCGTTCCCGAGAAGGGTGATGCCGCGTCTGCAGGAGCGGCCACCGGATCGGCTGACCGACGAAGAAGCAGCAGAAGTCGC
>JANYBS010000071.1 GCA_025360715.1 Candidatus Eiseniibacteriota bacterium
CTCATCCCTGGAGCGGCAGGTCAGGGCTGGCGAGTCGCTACCCACACTGCAATCTGCGCTTTAAGGATTCGTCGCACTGTGGCCCCATAGGTATTGTTAGTAGTGGTGGTGACGGGATTTCCTAGAAAATCCGAATAGGGGGAGACGGCTGTCGTTGACCCGCTTGTGCCGCCGGGCTGCGTAACAAGTTGAGATGTGTCGAGGTTCAAGAGTACGTCGCCGCCCATCTTACGGGCCGCCTGCTTCGCGTACCAAAGCATGTTGTCGTGCGTCCGAACGTCGTTTTCAGTGAAAACTTCAATCGTGCCAATCACTTCGAATAGGCGCGACGGTGGGGCAGTTGTTGAGTACACTTCCACTATTGAAGAGTCGGGCTTCGGGATGTGCGCAGTGGTGCCAAAATAGAGTGCGTTGACCGTGGGCGGCGGAAGTTGGGCCCCAGGGGGGCCGGCGGAAGATGTGGTCATCGAGGAAGTTGGAGTTGACCCGATTCCGTGGACACCTGACCCTTTGGGTCGGAGGTCTCCACGATGCCCAAGAAGCCAGCACCACCGGCGCCTTATCCGGATGAGTTTCGCCGCCGCTTGATCGACCTGGTCCGAGGCGGCGAGAGCCCCGAGTCGCTCGCCAAACGTTTCGAGCCGACTGCCCAGTCGATCCGGAACTGGGTTCGGCAGGCAGATCTCGACGAGGGTCTCAGCAAGAACGGCCTTTCGACCGACGAGCGCGAGGAGCTGCGCCAGTTGAAGCGCGAGAACCGCGTTCTTCGCGAAGAGCGAGAGATATTAAAAAAAGCCGCGGCCTGGTTCGCTCAGGAGACGCAGTCGACTCCGAAGAAGCGTTCGGATTCATGAGCGCCCATCAGGCCGAGCACCGCGTCACGATGATGGCCCGTCTGCTGGGCGTCTCCACCAGCGGATTCTATGCGTGGAAGTCGCGCGAGCCGTCCGCGCGAGCACTCGCGAACGAGGCATTGCTCGATCGCATCCGGTCCTTCCATCTCGACTCCGACGGCAACTACGGTCGGCTGCGCATCACGAAGGATCTTCACGAAGACGCGGATGTCGCTTGGCAGAAGGTCGGGCATAACCGCGTCGGCCGATTGATGCGCGCCGCAGGCCTCGTGGGCGTGACCCGGCGCAAGGAATGCTGGACCACCACTCGGAACCGCGGCGTGAAGCCTGCGCCAGACCTCGTGCGCCGGGATTTCGTTGCCAGCGCGCCGAACCAGCTCTGGGTCGCCGACATCACCTACATCCCGACGTGGGCGGGGTTCCTCTTCCTCGCTGTCGTGCTGGATGTGTTCAGTCGACGCATCGTCGGGTGGGCGATGGCGAACCACCTGAGAACGGAGCTCATTCTCGACGCCCTCGAGATGGCCATTTCCCGCCGCAAGCCGGAGAACGTCATTCACCATTCGGACCAGGGCTGCCAGTACACGTCTCTGGCCTTCGGTTCGCGCTGTCGCGAGGCGGGCGTGCGCCCTTCGATGGGCTCGGTAGGCGACTGCTACGACAACGCGATGTGCGAGTCGTTCTTCGCAACACTCGAATGCGAGTTACTCAACAAGCATCGATTCCCGACGCAGATTGCCGCCATGCCTCGCGTGTTCAACTTCATCGAGGGTTGGTACAATACGCGCCGGCGGCATTCCTCGATCGGCTATCTCGCACCGATCGAGTTCGAAAACAGGTACGAGGCGGGCCTCCGAGCGAAGTCGAACGAAAACGGCTTCCAAGGATGCCCCCAGAACGATCATCATGCTCCGGCATGAAGCCACGGTCGGGGGCCAACGGGGAGAAACAGCGCCTCGCGCGGCAGCCGACCACCCGCAGTCCTCAACCGTCCACGAAATCGGGGCTACTCCACGGCAACGAATCGCCCGTGACCACGTGGTACCCGGCGAACGCTCTCGCAGTGGGCGACGACGCGGGCACCGCGCTGGCGTTTGCCGCGCCCTCGCCGAATCCGGCGCGCGGCAGCACCACGCTGCGCTACGTGCTGCCGGCCGGCGGCCGCGTGCGCCTGAGCGTGTTCGACGCCAGCGGACGACGCGT
>JANYBS010000112.1 GCA_025360715.1 Candidatus Eiseniibacteriota bacterium
CTGGCCGAAGTCCGTCACCACGTCGATCATGCTTGAGGTGGTGCGTGGCGGCGGTACGACCACCCAGAAGCGTTGCCCGGACTCTTCGGCGCCCCAGCTCTTGTAGAAGCGACCCGCCGAAGCCGCTGGAAGCGTGAACAGCACACGCGGGTTGCCGGCGCGGAAGCCATCTCGAGTATCGATATCCACGATCATGATCTGCTGCTGCCAGTTCTCGTAGACGAGTGCGCGGCCGCCCCGGATCCATTGGCCATGAAACCCGAACGTGGTCGAGATCTGCCATCGGCCAGGAGCACCCACGACGCTCTGCACATAGACCTGCACGTTGGGTGATTGACCCGAGGTGAATGCAAGCCAGTGGCCATCGGGCGATAGCTGTCCTTGGCCGGCCAGCTGCCCCGGATCGCCCATCAGCACGGGACTGCGAGAGGATCCACTGGTCGGCACCGCGTACGTGTGGAAATCGGCTCCCCAGCCCAGCAGGCGAGTGCCATCGGCGCTCCACTGGAAGAGCTGGAACCCGGACGCCGCCGGAAGCGGGATCGAGTCCTGGGCCCCCAGGCCATCTGCCGAAGCCAGCATCAACGTCGGCCGGCCGTTCGCGAAGTGGTTGTATGCGAATCGCTGACCGTCGGCGGCCCAGACCGGCGTGGTCGCATGCTGATCGGTGAACGTGAGCCGCGTATCCGTGTCGCGAGCAAGATCGATCACATGGATCTCGCCGCCCGTCGCAGAGGCACCGGTGCGCATCTCGTACAGGAGCCGCTTCCCGTCGGGGGACGGCCGGGGGTTGCCGATGTCCCCAAGCACCCGGGGCGCAGTGAGAAGTCTCCCACTGGTGTCGACCGCGGCCAAACCAAGGCGGTCGCCGCCGGGCGACGAGGCGAACGAGAACACACCCGTCGGCGAGAACGAGAAGTGACCGCTCGCCGTGCCGACTCGGACATTCTCCACCACGGTGATGGGCTCACCAGTGAGCTTGCCCGCGGCCAGGTCGAGCTTGCGCGCCAGCAGCGTCCCGGCCTTCACGTAGACCACCCAACCACCCGGCGCGTACTCCACGCGGCCGTCCGACGTGCCGAGCAATCTCGAATCGAGCGATCCCAGCCGGCCCAAGCGGATGTTGCCGGCATTCGCCGCTCCCGCGATCGTGCCAATGAAAAGGAAGTGCTCGCCATCGGGCAAGAAGCACGGCCACCCGCTTCCCACTTCGCCAGCCTTGCGGTCGATGCGCGTCGCGGGCTTGAGTTCGCCACCGCTGGCCGGCACGCTGCGCAGCGAATCGGTGTTCTGTCCATCCATGAGGATCACGCCCTTGGCGCCCCAACTGATGTCGGCACCACCGGCCGCCGCACCGATCACGATCGGTGTGCCTCCCGCGACCGGCAGACGCACGATCCGGTCCTGGGAGACGAACGCGATCTCGCGGCCATCGGCTGACCAGTAGGCCCGCAGCACGCCTTCGCTTCCCGTGATCACATGCGCGAGCGGTTGGTCGAGCGGCTGGAGGTATGCACGGACGGTGTTCGTCGAGTCGCGACCCTCGAACAGGATCGTGCGCCCATCGGGCGAGACTCGCGGCCAGAAGATCTCGCGGCACTCGGATGGAGCGCCGAAGCGAAAGCGCACCATGGGTGCTGGCCGGTGCGCCTGCGGATAGAGCCATGCAAAGCTGGCGATGGCCGCGAGCACGGCGGCCGCCGCGATCGCCCACGGCAGCGGCGACGAGCGCCGGGCGGATCGCACCACGGGGGCACCCACGTTCAAGCTGGAACCTGAAGCGATCTCCGAGATCCCGGCGCCCTCGGCGATGCCGCGCAGCTGCAGCTTCACGTCGTGCGAGGTCTGCACGCGATCTTCCGGGTCCTTGGCCAGGCAGTTGCGGATCAGGCGCTCAAGTCCCGCTGGCGGCGCATTTCCACTGACATTCGCCTGGCTGGCACCCGAGGGCATCTCGCCAATCGATGCGGGCTCACGCTCAAGGATGGCCGCGATCAGGCTGGCCTGGCTGCGGCCATCGAATGCGCGCCGGCCGGTGGCCATCTCGTACAGCACGCAACCCAGCGCCCAGATGTCACTGCGCGCGTCGGCCTCGCGGCCCTCGAGTTGCTCCGGCGCCATGTACTGGAACGTCCCTAGCAGCGAGCCCTCGGTCGTGAGCGCCTGTGCCATCGTGGGCGACTGCGAGAGCCCGGGCAGCGAGCCGCCCGAGTTGCTGCCGCTCGCGGCGGGCGTCGTCACACGTGAGAGGCCAAAATCCATGAGCTTCGCGCCGCTGCGCGTGATCATCACGTTGGCGGGCTTCAGATCGCGGTGGATCACGCCTGCGCGATGCGCGCGATCGAGCGCGTCGGCGATCTGCGTGCCCAGCCGCAGCAGCTCGGCAGCGGGCAGCGGCCCGCGCTTGAGGCGCGCGGACAATGTGTCGCCTTCGACGAGCTCCATCACCAGATAGTCGATGTCGCCTTCGCGGCCCACGTCGAACAGCACGCAGATATGCGGATGGTTCAAGCTCGAGATGGTCTTCGCTTCGCGCTCGAAGCGCGCGCGGATCTCGGGCTGCTCGCTCAAGTGCTGCGGCAGCACCTTGATCGCCACGTCGCGACCCAGCCGCGTGTCGCGAGCACGATAGACTTCGCCCATGCCACCCGCGCCGAGTGCGCCAGTGACCTCGTATGGGCCGAGACGGGTACCTGCGGGGATGGGCATCAGCGAAATGTAGCCGATGCCGTCCCCGGATGCGACGGGAGAAGCGAACGCGGGCCCGCGTCGGCCAAGCGCCGGCCCGGACTAGTCGTCCGTGCTGTAGATCTTCACCCGGCCCTTGCGCTCCACCACCGCGCGCAGCCACGTCATGCTCACCAAGCCGCCGTCCGGACCCACGGCGTTGAGCTTGAGCTTGGAGTACATGGTGAAGTTCTTGTATTTCATCACCGAGTCCGCGGTGATGCTTACAAACTGATACTTGTCGCCGCCGAAGTCGCGGTTCGCGTGCACGACACCCGCGTGCATGCGGGCATAGAGGATTCTCCACGCGTCGTCGTAGTGCAGACCGGTCACGGGGCGGCTCTGCGGGAATTCCGGCCATAGGATGTCGCGGAATTCCTTGTCGGTCACGCACAGGGCCAGCAGCGAGTCACGCTGACGTGTTCCCAGTTGCCGCACGATCGTCTGCGCAAGCGCTTTGAGCGACTTCTCACCGCCCACGAACGGCATGCTCACGAGCGGCGCATTCACGCGGCGGCCGATTCGTACGGACGAGGACTCGGGATCCACGAGTGGCACGTAGCCAGGCATGTCCTTCACCGAATACACCCGGCCGTGGATCGCAGGATCCGGTAGCGCGGCGGGTTTCGCAGCGCCCGCCGCGGCCACCGCGGCCACCGCGAAACCCAGCATCACCGCCATGGCCAGCATCGCTCTTGCGAACTTCACGATTGCGTCCCTGATGGCCGCCCTCATGAGCCGAAGGACAACGCGATCGAGAAGCTGCGGCCGAGCTTGTACCCGCTGACTTCCTTACCGTCCTGCAACTGCTGGATACGCGGGTCCAAGAGGTTCTTGCCCGTGGCCTTGATGCGCAGACGCTTCGTGGGCGAGTAGTTGAACGCCGCGTCCAAGCTGTTACTGGGCTGCTCGTAGACATCGGGCAGCGGCGCTACACCCAGCGCGCGAAGCCGCTTGCCCGTGGAACTGAGCAGCACCGAGACATCCGCCTTCTCCTTGATCACGCTGGCGCTCAACGCAACGTTGAGCAGGTAGTTCGCCTGCCCCTGCAGCGGATGCTCCTGGCTGCCCAGCTTGGTGATCTGCTTGACGAGCGTCACCTTGGAGTTGATGAATGACGCATTCGAGTTGAGCGAAAATCGCGACAGCTTCTTCCACGCCCGGCCTAGATTCGTGCGGGCTTCGAGCTCCACGCCTTGGTTGATCGCGTGATCGGAGTTGCGCGGCACCAGGATCGGCGGCGAGCCGCCCTGCACGACCTGCTCCACGGGCTGGTCGAAGCGCTTGTAGAAGTAACCGGCCGCAAAGACTTCATTGATGGTCGGGAAGGCCTCGAAACGCACATCATAGTTGTTGATCAGCGCACGCTTGAGGTTGGGGTTGCCCGCCACCTGATAGCCGCCCACGTATTCCAACGACGGGCTGGGCGAGAGTTCGTTCAAGTCCGGGCGTGACAACGTGCGGCTCGCACCCAAGCGCATGTTGATCGCCGGCGTCACCGAGACGGTCAGGTTGCCCGATGGCAGCCAGTCCGTGTTGTCGAGCCGGCCTTCGGCGGTGATGCGGTTCGGGCGGAACAGGTCGAACGAGCGCACATCCTGGAAGCCGTGCTCGACTCGCACGCCGAACGTGCCGCGCGCCATGCGGCCGAATGGCACGTCGGTGCTCACGTAGCCGGCTTCCACGCGCTGGTTCGCGCGGTAATTGTCGATGTCGAGCGTGGCTTCATCCACCACGCCCGTGCCGGGCTGGCCGTCGAACTGAGTCGGCGAGAACAGCGAATCCGGGCTCAGTGTGGGATCGGCGTTCTGGTTGGGCGTGAATTCAAAGCGCCGGTAGAAGTTGCGGCGCGCCTTCGTCTGGCGGTCGTAGCCGAACGCGGTCTTGCCGCTGCCGAGCCGCTTGATCTTCCACGGAATCGAGGCGTTCACCGTCGTGCCCCAGCCGTTGTCGCGCAAGTCGCCATACTCGCGGCTGCCCAGCGAACCGAGCGACCAGTAGCCGACCAGGTTGCCGTCGCCGTCGTAGTAGTAGCGCCTATCGTACGTGGTCTCGCGGCGGTCGGGCTGCAGGCGGTTGGCGCGCGAACGCGTGACCTTCCAGTCCAGACTCGTGCCCAGAAGGTGCGAGAAGTCGTGCTTACCTTCGACCGAACCTGACAGCACATCGCGTTCCACGTACATGAGCCGCGTCGCGCGATGCACGAGCCAGCCGCCCGTGGTGGATTCCTCACGGTTGTGATCCGGGCCTTCGTAGGTGCGCACTTCGTCATCTGCGCTGTGCGTCCACAGTCCGCTCACGTTGAAGCTGTGGCGCGGCGACGGGCGGAAGCTCACCTTGGACAGGCCACCCAATTGGGCCGATTCCTTCCAGCGGTTCACATTGAAATCATAGAGGGTGTCGGACTTGTTCTCGAAGAAGCGCTGCGCTTCATTCTGGTGCGAGAAGTTACGCTGGAAGCTCCACGAGTTCACCAGCCCCAGCGGCTTGCCCAGCACCTTGAACTCATCCCCGTAAGTGGCGGAGTACGAAGCGTTGGGGGCCGTGTGCGAATTGGCGGTCGACCACACGTTCGAGAACGCGCGAGCGACCTGCGCCAGCGTCGCGGTCGGGAACCCGAATTGCGGGTTCGTGCTGTTGATCAGCGGCCGCGAGCCGGCCACGTCATACACGATGCCAGGGATCGAGCGCGAGCCGGCTCCGAAGCCGAACAAGTCGCTGTTCGAAGAGGCGTAAGTCTGGTGGTCCTTGAACGTGAGCCCTTCCACGGCGCCCTGCGAAACCGACAACGACCATGTGCGGTTGCCGGGAAAATCCTTGGTGCGCACCTGCACGTCGCCGCCACCGAACTCACCGGGGCGATCCGCCGTGTAGGTCTTCTGCACCACGATGTTCTCGAGCAGGTTTGCGGGCAACAGGTCGAGCGGCACCACGCGCTTGTTCTGCTCCGGGCTCGCGAGCCGCACACCATCGACTTCGGTCGAGCTGTAGCGCTCGCCAAGGCCACGCACGAACACATATTTTCCATCCGACACACTCAGGCCAGTCACACGGCGCAACACTTCGGCCGCGTCCTTGTCGGGCGTGCGCCGAACCTGCTCGGCGCTGACTGCGTCGCCCACCGACGTCGCCCGCTTGCGCGCCTGGAGCATACTGTTCTCGGTGTTCTGCTTGAGTTTCGCCTCGACGACGATCTCTTCCACCTTAAGCGCTTCGGATGTGAGCCCGGTGCTGAACGGCAACAGCTTGCCGGCCTCGATCGTGATGCCCTCGATACGCTTGCGCGCATAGGACAGCGCGCGGATCTGCAGCACATAGCGTCCCGGCGCAGCCTCGAGCAGGAACGTTCCGTCGGCATTGGTGAGTCCGCCGACGCGCTTCATCGTCGTATCCGCGGGCAGCAGCAACACGTCGGCGAAGCCGATCGCGTCGCCATTGTCCGTCGCGACGATCTTGCCTTGGATCTTGCCCATCACGGCAGCAGAAACGCTCGCAGCGGTCGCGCAGAGACCGACGAGCGAGAGGGCGAACACGCACACCAGCAACAGCTGGGTGTTTCGAATCACGGCCACGAATGTACGGCTCATCCGAACGACCTCCAGGCGGGGCATGGATCCCGCGGGGCACATCAGAAGTGGGGTCGAGAGCGCCGTCCGGCGGCGAGGGATCTCTCCCCCGCCGCCGTGGCAGCGCTATCTCATTTCACTGATGAAGCTTGTGCGGTTCAGTCGACGCGCGTGATCTTGCCCGTCGCCGACGCGCCGTTCGACATGACACGGTAGAAGTACACGCCGCTGGGCGTTTCCTTCTCGAGCTTCCACGTGAGGTTGTGGTTGCCGGCGGCCATGCGGCCCTCGGCCACCGTGTCGACCAGACGGCCATCGGCGCCGAAGATCTGCACCGACACGTCACCGTCCTGCGGCAGCGAGAACGAGAAGTTCACCGCGTTGCGGAACGGGTTCGGCAGGCTGCGAGCGACCAGCACGCTGCCCGAGGTGATCGGGCTCACGGCCGCGAAGTTGCCGCAGAACACCGTCGGGGCGATGGGCGGGTTCGCGAAGTGCGCCTGCAGCGTCGCGTTGTCGTCGATCTTGAGCGCAGCGGTCTTCATGTTGTAGACGATCGAGTTGATGAACGTGCCGGCCGTACCGCGACGGAAGTTCACACCCGACGTCGGGCCGGGGAACGTGGGGCCCACGCGCTTCTCCCCGATGATCGTGAAGTTCGCCAGCGTGCAGTTGGAGCGGCCCGCGCACTGGACCTCGTCGAAGTTGAACTCGTTGTCATCGGCCTCGATGCCCTTGTCGCCGTTCTGCGTGCCGGACGGCGCAAAGCGCGAGCTCGGGCGCACGATCACGAACTGAGCGCGGTTGCGCGTGCCCAGCTGCCAGTCGTAGCCGTCATCCGTACCGTCGATGCCGACCAGGTACTTCTGGCTCATGTCGCCACCGAACCACTCGAACGAGTCGTCGGCACCCTGATAGGCCTGCAGGTAGTCACCATGCGTCTTGCTGCCGCACGCGTTCCACGTGAACGAGTTGAGCTCGTTGTTCGGCGTGATCTCCTTGCCGGCGAACTCGATACGCACGTAGCGCAGCGTGCCGGAATCATCGGCGTCATTGTTGCCACCGTAGTAGCCGATCGCGCCGCCCTCGGATGCGACCGAGTCACCCGCGCACGAGTTCACGATGTTCGTCTTGGCATAGCCATTGATCACGAAGCCGCCGCAGTGGCCGCGCGTGAACGAACCGGGGGCGTCATCCGACGTGATGATGATCGGGTCACAGGCGGTACCGATGGCGTAGAGCTTGCCCCCGCGTTCCGCGATGATCGTGCCCAGTGTCGCGAACTCCTCGAACACCACACAGCCCGGAGGGATCGTGAGCGAGCCCTGGCTCTTGATGCGGAGCTGGCCACGCACGAGGTAGTTCGAATCCGGCGAGAAGTGCGCATTGCCGAAGATCCCCACGTTGTCGTAGAGAGCCGTCGGGCGCGGGTTCGGCATGTTGGCCAAGTGCAGGTCCTGGCGGTTGGCGCCCGTCGAATCCCAGTACGTCCAGCCCTGCGTCCAATCGTCACCGGGGTCCGGTCCGATGGCGCCGGCATAGCAGGTCTGCGTGAAGAAGCCGTCATTCGGCACGGTGAGTGCCGAGTTGTACGCGGGGCTGCCAAGCGCCGGCTGGAAGTTCGGACGGACACCGGCCTGGTACGACGCCGTTGGGAGCAGCGGATCCTGATAGCGGTTGTGCGTGTAGGCGCCCAGGATGAGCTGCGAGGGCGTGACTCCGACACCGAGCGGGCCCGTGCTCGTGGTACCGACGAACTGGCCGGCAAGCGTGCCCGAGGCGTTGTTGTTGAAGAGGACGTTGCCGTCGAAGATCATCTGAGCAGAAGCGGCGCCCGCGGACATCGCGAGCAGGCTCAGGATCATCACTCCCTGACGAAGACCGACGATTCCTTTGCGTGCAGCGAATCGCATGATGCCTCCCTGTGGGTGGATCCGGTGGGGTGTTTGCTGCGGAAGGTGTCGGAAGACGCGCAGTACCGGGGCGAGCCAAGCCCAGGACGCCGAGTCCCTCCGACAGGCAGCACTGTAGGCGCGCACCCGCAGCGGCCGAGTGACGCGCAAGTGAACGGACCGCCAATTCCCGTGAACGCGGCGTAACGTGGGTTGCCGAATATTTGCGATGCGCGCGAATGCGAAAAGCCCACCCGGTCGCCCGGGTGGGCCTTGCTCGCGTGTCGATGTTCGCGTCGCGCTCAGTAAGCAGTGCCGCGGAATCCGTCGTACGTATCGAAGCGCGGATCCATGGGATTGCCGCCGATATCCTTGCCCGAGAAGCGAAACTGCCAATGCGAGGGGTCCATCACGCCGTCGCCACTGGCGTTCTGCGTCACTCGGAAGTACACCGTCGCGGATCCGGTCGTCTGGTCGTATCGCACGGCGATCGGCATGGCCGCGATCCCGACTTCCTTGCTCCCATACAGATTCGCGCCATTGTTGTAGAGCCCACCCTCGCCATACTGCGACTTGGAGATGAGCCACTTGGTCGGATCCTGAACCGAGGCCGGGTCCATACTCTGGTTGAAGCGGAACGTGAGCGCGAACGTCTTGCTCGCGCCTGGCGTGGCCAGCGACGGATCGAGAGTCGAGAGCGCAGTGCCCGGGCCGAGCGTGGAGAGGAAGTTGGACTTGGCGGGATCCACGAAAGCGATCTGCGGCGTGAACATCGCCAGCTGCAGGTTGTTCGAGAGCGACTGCGACTCGCTCGTGCCCAGCGTATCGAGTTGGTCGACCATCTTCTGGGCGTCGTCGGGCTGATTGAGCTGCAGATACGAATAGCCAGCGTCTGCATAAGCGGGCGCGTAGTGCGTATCGAGCGTCGCCGCGCGCTGGAACTCGCTGAGCGCCTTGGGCTGGTCGCCCATGGCCTGGTACGCCATACCCAGGTCGTGGTGCGCCGAAGGATCGTTCGGGAGCAAGCGCACTTCGGTCTGGAACTGCGTCTCCGCCTCGGCGTAGCGGCCGCGCTGCAGGTACAGGTTGCCGAGCCACGAGGGACCGGT
>JANYBS010000192.1 GCA_025360715.1 Candidatus Eiseniibacteriota bacterium
TTGAGATGCTCGCGCTCTCAGGCGACGGGCGCTTCTCGCGTTCCCAGCCACTCGCGCCAGAGCTGCGGCGCCTCGTCCACGAACGACGTGTGGCGTGGCACCCAGCCGAGTTCGCGGTGAGCCTTGCCGGCGTTGACGCTCTGGTTGTTGAGCAGCGCCTTGCCGTACACGCCCAGCGTCTTCACCATGTCGTCGGCAGGCCACGACTTGGCCTTGGCGCCCGAAGCAGCCGAAGCCGCTTCGGCCATGGCCTTCACGGTGAGCTGCGAGCCGTCGGCGATCAGGTACGCTTCGCCGGCCTTGCCATGTTCGAGCGCCAGCGCATACGCGTCGGCCAGGTCGTCGCGGTGCACCATCGGCCAGTGCTGCGAGCCGTCGCCGGGATACGTGAGAGTCTTCTGCTCGTGGGCCTCGGCCCACCAGGCTCCCAGGATGCCGCGGCCTTCGCCGTAGACGACGCCGGGGCGCAGCACGACCGTGGCGACCTCGTGCGCGGAGAGGTCGATCGCGATCTGCTCGTGAGCCGGGCGCCAGCTCACGATCTCGAGTGGCTTGAGCGCGGCGGTCTCATCGAGCGGCGAAGTCGCCGGGCCATGCACCCAGATGCCGCTCGTGTAGATCACACGACGCACGCGGCCATCGAGCGCGGACTGGCGGAAGGCCTCGAGCGCGTGCAGGTCCTGCTCGGTGGCGCCCTTCTCGTGGTCGGCAGCGGCGTGAATAGCCACGTCGCAGTTCTGCAGCACGCCCAGGTAGTCGGCGATCGCCGCCATGTCGGCGATGACCGACTTGGCGCCAAGCGCTTCGATGACGCGCGCGTGCGCGCGAGTGCGGGTGAGCCCGAAGACCTCATGGCCGGCACGGACGAGCCGCGCGGTGACCGCGCTGCCGATGTAACCCGAGGCGCCGGTGAGGAAGATGCGCTGCTTGTTCATGACGGTGCTCCTTAGAGAGTAGGGGCCGGTTCGGTCCCTTCGATTATCGGCTTTGATGGGTTTGGCTTGAGGGGCTTCGCCGGTAAACGCCACAGTCGCGGGCATCTGCCGTGTGCTCTCTGTACGGAAAGAAGATGCCCGGTATTCCCCGGCGCTGCGTCATTTCGCGGAAAAGTCGGGGAAACTCTCAGCGCCCTCGGTAAGTACAACGCGACGCGCCGGTCTCGTGGACCGTGATGGCGGCCAGATGGGGCACCAGCGGGTGCAGGCGGTTCCACAGCCATGCACAAAGATTCTCGGCCGTGGGGTTCTCCAGGCCGGCGATGTCGTTGAGCGTGCGGTGGTCGAGCTCCTGCTTGAGGATCGGCTCCACGATGGCGGCCACGGCGCCGAAGTCCACCAGCCAGCCCATCTTGGGGTCCACTTCGCCTTCGGCCATGACCTCGATCCGGTATGAGTGGCCGTGCATGCGAAAGCACTTGTGATCGGGTGGCACCATGGGCAACTGATGCGCGGCCTCGAAGCGGAATTCCTTCACGAGTTCGATACGCACGTTCAAGCCTCGGGGGTCTGGAAATACACAGTGGGGTCGCTCACGCCCGCTTCGCGGAAACCGCGCGCGCGCAGCATGCAGGAATCGCACGCGCCGCACGCGCGACCATCCTGGGAAGGATCGTAGCAGGAGTGGGTGATCGCGTAGTCCACGCCCAGCGAGACGCCGAGCTGGATGATGTCGGCCTTGCCCAGCGCCATGAGCGGCGTGTGCACGGTGTAGCGTGCGCCCTCGACGCCCGCGCGTGTGGCGAGCTTGGCCAGGTCCTCGAATGCGCGCACGAACTCGGGGCGGCAATCGGGATAACCCGAGTAGTCGATGGCGTTCATGCCGGCAACGAGGTCGCTGGCCCCGAGCGTCTCGGCGAAGCCCAGCGCGATGCCGAGGAAGATGGTGTTGCGCGCGGGCACGTACGTGATGGGGATCGCGCTGGCCATGGCGGCATCATCGCGGCCCTTGGGCACGGCGATGTCGGCGGTGAGCGCCGAACCGCCGATCGCGCGCAGGTCCACGCGCACCTCGCGGTGCGCGGTCGAGCCCAGCGCCGCGGCCACCTTGGCTGCAGCGGCGAGCTCCACGCGATGGCGCTGGCCGTAGTCGATCGCGAGCGTCGCGCATTCAAAGCCCTGCGCGCGTGCCCACGCCAGGCACGTCGCGGAATCCAGTCCGCCCGAGAGCAACACCACGGCTTTCTTGTTCATACGCCCCGCTTGGCGCCCCAGAGCCACACATGCAGACGCGTGCTCAGGCGCCAGCCTTCGCGTTTGCAGACCTCGGCCAGCTGCAGCGCGCGTTCGCGCAGGGCGGCGTCGGTCATTCCTTCGGGCATGATCATCACGCGCCCGCGCGGTACTTGGTGCTCTCGCAAGAGCCCGATAGCGTCGGCCAGATCGGGATCATCGCCCACCACCACCTTGAGCGTGGTGTTCGGGTCACTCGTGTAAGCCGGCAGGTGCCGCCATGTGTCCGCCCAGCGCTCGGTCACCGAGGGCAGCTTGGGCGAATGATTGTAGAACAGCCGCTCGTGCCGCAGCGGCGGCGGCACGAGCCCGCTCGTCTCCACCTCGACGCGCGGCCATGCTTCGAGCGCTTCGGCGAGCAGCTCGGCCACGTTCGGGTGCGCAAGCGGCTCGCCGCCGGTGACCACCAGGAGGCTCGCATCGCCCAGCGCGCGCAGCTGTGCGAAGGCGCTGGCGATGGTGCTCGCGCGGCCGCCTGCGGCGTCCCACGTGTACTTGGTGTCGCACCAGCGGCAGCCCACGTCGCAGCCCTGCAGGCGCAGGAAGTGTGCGGGCGTGCCCGTGGACGGGCCTTCGCCCTGCAGGGAGAAGAACGCTTCGGAGACGCGAACGCCCAGAGTGAGGCGGCTGCTCAAGGTGCTTGGAACTCAGTCGTTGGGAACGACGACACCGTCTGGACGGCGTTGGTCATGATGGTGGCCAGTCCCTGACGATGCGTCGTCGAGAACCACAGCCCGTCGTGTTCTTCGTAGCCCTCGTAGGTCCATGGCACCGGCGGTGGCGTGTTGCCCTTGAGCACGTATTCCCAGCGCTCGACGCGGTGGTTCTTCTGGTTCACGTACAGCCAGTACCGGTCGCCCGGGGGCAGCCCTGCGTGGTCGAAGTCGAGCGCCAGTCGGTCGTAGGTGGCTTGGGCCTCGGCGACTTCGGCCTCGTAGCGCAGGTGCGCGCCCGGTTCGAGCATGCGGTAAGGCAGCACGATCCAGTTGCTGTCGTTGGTCCACAGGGACTGTGCGCGTTCGGTGAGCTTGCGCAGCGAATCGCCCTCGATACGCGTCTCGTTCATGAACGCGATGCCGCCCGCGGTGTCACCCAATGTGTGGATGAAGAGGAACTTGACGCCATCGCGCGTCACGCCCTCGACGCGGTGCTGGCCGGTGCGCAGGTTCCACGCGTGATGGCGGGGCGCCCGGATCGAGTCGCGCACCGCTGCTCCAAAGGTGAAGCGCAGGCCCGTGAGTGACGCCCACTTCTCGCGGCCGCCCAGGCTCTTGAGCACCTGCTGCGCGATCACGAGCGCCTTGGGATCGGTATCCGCGGCAGCGGCCCATGCATGCGTGTCGGCCAGAAGGCCGAGCGCGAACGCGGTCAAGAGTGCCAGCGGGGCGCAGCGGGACTTCATCAGTGCCCGGCACCCTTCTCGAGATCGAACTCCTTGTGGCAGTTGAAGCACTTCCAGTGATAGGTCGCTTGGGTTGCGGGCCACGTGACGTGGTCGCTGCGGCCACAGCCGGGGCAGGAGATACGCACGCGCGGGGCCTGGCCCTGCGAAGCGGTCGGTTGGCTCATGGAAGTCTCCTTGGGAAATGGGGTACGGGAGCGCCGGGGCAGTATAGCGAGGCGCCGAGGCGCGCGCGAAAGCTGGCCCGGCCCTGGCGTGGCCCCGGTGGCTACCGGTAGCGGTGGGCGTAGACGCCGACGCAGTGGTCCTGCACCACCGTGAAGCCGGCCTGAGCCAGGCGCTCGGCGGCCGCGTCGTGGCGAATGCCGGTCTGCAGCCACACGATGCGTGGGCGCTGGGCGCTCGGTAGCGCGATCAGTTCGCTGGCGATGCCGGGGATGGCGTCGATGCGGCGGAAGACCACCACGGCGTCGAGGCCCTCGGGCAGCTCGGTGAGGCTCGCCAGGTTCTTGCGGCCGAACGTCTCCGGGTAGACCGGGTTCACGCCGATGATCTGCTTGCCAAGGTCTTCGAGCGTCGCGGGCACGGAATACGCGGGCTGGTCGGGATCACGCTCGTCTTTGATGCCGAGCACGGCGATGCGCTGCATCGAGCGCATGACCGGCGCCAGATCGGCTTCGGCGGTGAGGATCGAGCCGGGCA
This sequence comes from Candidatus Eiseniibacteriota bacterium, assembly GCA_025360715.1. Taxonomy (GTDB): domain Bacteria; phylum Eisenbacteria; class RBG-16-71-46; order RBG-16-71-46; family RBG-16-71-46; genus CAIXRL01. The sequence continues at coordinate 4,333 of JANYBS010000192.1, forward strand.
TCATGCTTCGGGCTCGGCGACGGGCAGTTGCTCGCCCGTGAGCAGGCCGGGCAGCCGAGTCACGAAGGCGGAGCGCGGCATCACGAGGTCGATGCCGGCTTCCTGGGCGCTGGCGCGCAGGGCGTGGTCCACGTGCGGGTAGAAGCCCACGATGGGGATGGCGGCCGTCCGCGCGTCGGCTTTGAGCGCTCGTATGAGCGCGGGCGGGTCGCCGGGAGCTTGCAGGTCGAGGAGCACGAGTGCCGGCGGCGTGGCTGCGGCGGCTTGGGCAGCGCGCGCAAGCGGCGTGAGCGCGAGTTCCACATGGAGTGCCTTGGCGGTCGCGGCGATCTTGGTGGCGAAGAAGAGGTCGGGTACCACTGCCATCACTCGGCGCATGCGAGGACCTTGGTGGGCGAGGCGCGGGGCGTCAAGCGCAGCAAATGCGAAACCCGGCGACTCGCGAGAGTCGCCGGGCTCACAGGCAGCAAGGGGTTGCTGCGACTACCGGTACAGCGTCTTGATCTTGCCCCACGTCGACTGACGGGTGGGCGTCGTGCAATCCGGAGCGTCGAACTTGCCGTTCGGATGTGCCGAGTAGCCCGCCGGCTGGCTCTGGATGTCCCACAGACCATCGAGCAGACCGGGGACCTGCGCGCCGTTGCAGAACGACAGGCGGTAGGAGCCGCCCGTGACGCGGTAGGCACCCTTGAACGAGCCGTTGATCACACCGAAGCTGCTCTTGGTGATGACCGTGACGAGCGAGTCGACGTTGCCGCCGAGCAGGACCGTGCCGTTCGCGTACTGCGGAAGCGCGACTGCCGGTGCCGGTACCGTGGCGGAAGTGTAGCCGCGCACCACGACAGGCGTGTGCTGGTACAGGTTGAACCCGCCGTTGCGATAGACGGTCGTCCACTTCGTGCCGGACGAACCGAATGGCGTCGTCACCGTGCCCTGCGAGACCAGTCCGCCCAGGACCAACGTCACTTCAGAGGTCGGGTCGGCCAGGTTGATGCCCGCGAGCGGCCCACAGAGCAGGCTCGGTGACGCGAGGATCGTCAGGACATTGGCTGCCGGCGAGATGTTGCCGACCGGGTTGGCCGGGGTCTCGCTGGCGAAGCCGTTCGCATCCCACTTGAGAAGGATGTTGGTGCCGGTGCCGGTCACGCACTGCGCGTGGGCATTGCTGGTGAGCGAAGCGGCGGCGAGTAGCGTGAACAGGGCCGCCGTACCGAGAATCCTCTTCATGAGCAACCTCCAGAGGCGCCGAGACGCCCGATGTCAGGTCGAGGCCTAACGGTAAAGGGCCTTGAGTGAGCCCCAGGACTTGTGCGCGGCAGGAGTGACACCCGGGATCTGCATCTCGCCCGAGAGCTGGTTGACATAGCCGGCCGGGACGGTGGCGTTCGGACGGCCCGCCTGACCCGAGAGCACCCAGCCTGCACGACGGCCGGGCGAGACGACGAACAGGTCCGCGCCCTCATCGAGCGTCGCCGTGCCATCGATACCGCCCTGGTTCGCGTCGTAATCGTACGTGAGCGCAAGGCCGTTCACCGCGGCGCCGATCAGCAGGTTGCCGTCGATGAACGTGGAGGGCGACGTGGCGTTCGCCGGGTTCACGCCGTAGTCCGCGTTGTGGCTGTTGTCTTCGTAGACGCGGATACGCGCGCCGGGAGCGAACTGCACCTCGAGCACGTTGTTGGTGAACGAGGACGTGACGACATTCGCGCCGGTCAGGAAATACGTGTGCTCAGCGCTGTTGTTCACGAAGCCCGCGAACAGTGTGCTGAACGAGGTCACGAAGCCCACCGAGTTGTACGTGTCGCCGACATTCAGGAACGGCGAGACGTTCGTGGAGTTTGCCGACCCACCAGCGCACGACGAGCAACCGTTGCTGGAGTAGTCGAAGCCCGTGAAGCCGAGGAGGAAATCACGCTGCGCGAACGCAGGCGTGGCGGCCATGACGGACAAAGCAAAGAGGAGTAGCAAGGCCTTCTTCATCGAGCACCTCCCAAAGGAACCCAAACAGAGCCGGTAAAGGCAGGTCGTCCACGCATGTCGCCCATCGATCGATGGGATGCACACCACGCGGCCACACGCATCGCGGGGGCGATGCATGAACGACAGCCGGCACATGCGCTCCGCTGGGGGACGAAGCGAACGCCCGTGCTGATGCAACACAACCTTGGTGAGAGCCAGCGGCCTGGATCGAGATCAAGGCCGAGACAGGAAGAGGTTACTGACTTTCCGTGCGAATTGCAATACCCGAAGCAAAGGTCATTGTTCGGCACTAGTTGTTGCGAGAAAAAGATTTAGCGATGCCATTCCGGCCCCAGGAAGGCGGCCCAGAGGGCGTGCCGATAGGTACCGGAATCGTCGATCCGCACAAGATATCCGCCACGAACAAGATGCCAACTGCATGTTTTGTAACGTTTTAGGGGTGTTCGGCTCACCCAGCGAGGGCCTTTGTCATGAGCGGCAGGCTCACATCATACCGGTACGCGACGTTCATGTGCCCGTCGTCGAACTCCTGATGCACGTGCGTGATCCCCCGCTCGGACAGGGCCCGGGACAGCAGCCGCGCGCCCAGATGCAGGTGGTACTCGTCCCGGGAGCCGCAATCCAGATAGACCAGACGCATCTCCGCCACCGCGGCGGCGTGCGTCTCGAGCATGCGCAGCGGGTCGTGGACCAGCCAGCGAGCCCATACGTCCTCACGGAACGCCCCTGTCTCGAGATCCCACGGCACGGCGAAGCCCATCTCGCCCGCCGGGTCGGGTGAGTAGCACGCGGCCATGCCGAGCACATTGAAGGTGAGGAAGTCGTCCTTGCCCTTCTGGGGCCGGGCCTCGAACCGCTCGAGGAATCGCCGGATGCCGCCTGTCGCCTGGATCACCGAGGCGGCTTTGGGGACGTCGCCGCGGTAGCAGTACTCGAAGTACGCATCGCCGCTGTGGCTCGCAAGCGCCGCGAATATCTCGGGATGGCGCATGCCGAGCCGCAATGCGCCGTAGCCGCCCGAGCTCTTGCCCATGACGCCGCGGTGTTCGCGCGTTGGCAACGTGCGGTAGCGCGCGTCGATCCACGGGACGAGTTCCTCGATCAGGTGCGTCTCGTAGCCCCCCGTCGCGGCGCTGTCCATGTACTGCGAGCCGCCCAGGCGCGTGAAGCAGTCGGCCATCACAAGGATCGCCTCGCTCGCGCTGCCTGCCGCGAGCAGCGCGTCCATACGATCGTCGAGCGAGGGGCTCCAGGGATGGTCATTGAGCAGCATGCGCCCGCGTCCGCCGAAACCTGTGAGGACGAGGATCACCGGATAGCGCCGCGCGCGCTCATGGTCATAGGACGGCGGCAGGTACACCGGAATGCGCCGCACGTGCGGATCACCGAGCGGATTGCCTGCGAGCACGCGGCTTGTGAACTCCTCGATCACCACTCGTCCTCGCGGCATCATCGCGGCGGCCTCCAGATCTCAGTGTGCGTTCGGCGTGCGCCGGGTGCGCCGCGCGAAGGTGACGACGGGCGCGGCGTCAGCGGATCGCACGCGCAACAGTGAATCGAGCCTCACGACCACCGAGTCCTGCCGCCACTCGGGCAATATGCTTTCGAGCGTCTGCAGCTCGTGGCGCGCGGGCTGATCGAGTCGCGCGGCGGCCAGGCCCTGCACGAGGTCGCGGCGCGCGAGCCAGTCCTGCGGGTTCAGGTATGCGGCGACGCGTGTCTCGAGCAGGCCATATTTGGCCGACGGGCTCGCAGACGCACTCGCGAGCGAACCGCTCAGCAGCTCGCCCAGTGCCGCATGCGCTTCGGGCCGGCCGATGCCTGCGCGCACGGCGTCCATGAGATGGCGGCGCGCACTGAGCGTATCGCGCTCTTCCAGTGCGGTGCGTGCGGCGCGCAGCCACGCGACGTACATGGTGGTGTCATCCGCGGCGCCAAAGTCCTTCCACGCGGCCTCGGCGGCGGATCGGTCGCCATCCCACAACGACGCCCAGCCGTACCAGTAAGTGTGGTCGCGGCGCTCCTCACCGGCGGCGAGGCCGCGGCGGAATGCGTGCCGTGCGCCGTGCGGGCGCTCGAGAAGCAGCAGGTCGCAGCCCACCTGGAAGAACGGCTCGCGCGCGCGGGCATACAGCGGCTCGAAGTCGACGCCGTTCCAGAACAGGAATCGGCATGGCAGTCCGGCGGCGGTCGATTCCGAGAACTGCGAATAGAAGAAAGACTGCAACGAGTCGTCCTGGTAGGCATCGCGGATCGCGGGACCGTTGCCCATCTGGAAGCCCGCCCAACCCGGAAGCGTGGCGAAGAAGAAGCGCGTGTTCGGCGCCGGGTGCGGCTCGGTGCGAAGCAGCGCAAGGCGAAGCTGGGACGAGATGCGCGCGCCCCGTTCGAAATACCAGTTCGTAAAATGCCCGGTCCACCCCCACGGCGCATCGGCGATCGCGAACGACGGTACCGAGCTGGCGGCCGCATGCCACCACAGGAGCGCCATGACGAGCGCCACCCACACCCAGCGCGTGATGCGGCGAGCGAGCAGCGCCACGAGCATGCTGCCGCCGACCGCAGCGAGCGTGCAGTAGTAGCCGCTCCACGTGGATGCGACGGGGCCGGTCATGAGGCCGAAGAGCGCGAGCCACACGAGCGCGAAGCGCAAGAGAGCCGACGGTGACGCTGGCGCGGGCGTCGTGTGCCCGCCCGGCGCGGCGCGCGCCGGGATCCAGAACGCGATCGGCCCGAGAGCTGCGAGCGCCCACAGCGACGGGCCCGCATCCTGGAACGCGTTCCAGAAACCACCGCCGGCCTCGAGCCCGAGCAGCGATTGCACCATGTGCACGTAGCCTGCGGCGAAGGATCCAGGCGTGAACGAGAACACCGTCGCCGTGATCGGCGCGACCTGGCGCACGTGCCACTCGCCCACTGCCCAGACGGCGAGCGGCGCGAGATAGGGCCACGCGCGACGCACGGCCTCTCGCGGCGCGCGGCCGGCGATCAGCGCGTCGTACGCGATCAGCGCCGCGGGTAGCGGCAGCGCCGATTGCTTGCTGAGCACTGCGGCCAGGTACGCGAGCACGGCGAGAGCATTGCGGCCGCGGCGATGCAGCGCGAATGCCGTGAGCGCGAAGAGCAGCGCGAGCAGGTCCTGGCTGCACGAGATCCAGATGAGGTCCACGCGGATCAGCGGCAGCAGCAGCATCCACAGGGTGCCCGTGAGCGCGGCGGCCGGCGGCACCAGCGCGAGCAACAAGTCGAGCACGAGCCACGCCGAGATGAGCAGCGCTGCGAGGTTGACCAGATGGAACGCGAGCGGCTGCATCCCGGCCGTGTGGAGCAGCACGGCGAAATACACCTCGCGTGAAAGCGGCCGGAAGTAGTTCGCGATCCCGCCCGGGTGCAGCAGGGCGTCGATCAGCGAGCGCGTGCGCGCTTGCTCGAGGAACACGTGGTCATCGTTGAGGAATCCGGTGGTCAGGGCGCCGGCGTAGAGCGCCGTGATACCCACGGCACCCAGCGCGAGCGCGAGCCACCCCGGACGGCGTGCGGTCGTCTCCACGCGGGCAGAGTATGGGAGGGGCTCGCGGTTGCCAATGCAGGGGGCGGGTATCCGGCTTCTTGGAAGGCGCAGCCCTGCCGCGACTTGGCTGCCTTCGGGATGAGCATTCGCACTCAACTCGGGCGGCCCCGGTGCCGATGACCTCTTTGTGAATCCTTCCTCTTTGGATGCTCCGGGCGCTTCGTCGCGCAGCGGCACTGGTGCGCGTTGGGCGGCAGTCCATCGCGCCGGCTGGTTGCTCTGGGCGGTCACGTTCGCGCTCTTGCTCGCACTCACGGCGACCGTGCCTGCGCTCTATCTGCCGCTGCTCGACCTGGTCGGCCGCGGTGAAGAGACCCCGGTGCTGCAGAACACATGGCTGGCGACCGTGGCGCTGATGGGGCTGGTCGTCCTCTTCTGCCTGTACACGATCCTCAAGCAGCGCGAGTTGAATGTGGTGCGCGCGGCGCTCGAGGTGGAGGAGCGCGACAAGCAGGATGTGCGCGCGCGGCTCTCCGAACTCTCCGCGTTGTTCCAAGTCTCCACCACGCTCCAGTTGCAGCTGCGGCCCGACGTGATGCTCGAGATCATCGTGCGCCGCGTGATCTCGACGCTGCGCGCCCAGCAGGCGTCGGTCATGCTGCTCGAGCAGGAGTCGGGCGAGTTGGTCACCCGCGCCTCGTACGGCCTGGAGGCCGAGTTCTCGCGGGGCGCGCGGGCGCGTCTGGGAGAGGGCATCGCCGGGTGGGTCGCGCAGCAGCGCGAACCCGTGCTGCTTGGCCGTGTGGCGCCGACGCCCGAATTGGCGCGTCACTATAAAGATAACCGCTCCATCAGCTCGGCGCTGTCGCTCCCGCTCACGATCGGGGATCGCGTGGTGGGTGTGCTGAACGTGAACCGCATCAATCATCCCGAGTCCTTCGACGACCGTCACATCGAGGTACTACAAGTGTTCGCCGAGCACATCGCCGCGGTCATCGATCGCGCCGAGGTGCTCGAGCGCCTGGGAACCCGCGCTCGCCAGCTGGAAGCGGATAACGAGAAGCTCGCGGACCTCAATCGCATGAAGGATGTGTTCCTGTCGACCGCCAGCCACGAGCTCAAGACGCCGCTCAGCTCGGTGATCGCATACGCGGAATTGCTCGACGACCACGACGGCAAGCTGTCGCGTGAACAGTCGCGTGAGTTCGTGGGCCGGCTGCGCGCGGAAGCGAACCGTCTGCTGGGATTGATCGACGACATCTTGGATCTGTCGCGGCTCGAGAGCGGCAAGATGGTGCTCAAGTCGCGGCGCGTGGATCTGGCCGAGATCGCGCGCGGCGCGATCGAGACCACCCGGCCGATGGCGCAGAAGTACGGCGTCGAGCTGGCCTCGGAGGTCGAGGAAGGCCTGCCCGCGCTTTATCTGGATGAGGTCAAGATGCGGCAGGTGATCGTGAACCTGCTCGTGAACGCGGTGAAGTTCAGCCCGCGCTCCGGGGCAGTCACGGTCCGCATCCGCCGGGACGCGCAGCACATCCGGCTGGAGGTCCACGATCAGGGGCCGGGTGTGGCGCCGGATTCAGCAACCCACATCTTCGAGCTCTTCGGTCAGGGTCCGGGCGAGACCGAGGGCCGTTCCGGCCTTGGGATCGGCCTGCACCTGGTGAAACGGCTCACCGAACTCCACGGTGGTCACGTGGGCGTGAACAGCCGTGCAGGCGAGGGAAGCACCTTCTGGGTCCGCCTGCCGCTCCCGGTGGCCCTTCCGGGCGACGCCGAGCAGGGGATGCGCGAAGCAGCGTAGACGCTGCACTTCGTTGTGCCCCTATGCGATACTGCCCTCCGAGTCGCGCACTGCGGCGGTGTTTCGGGGTGACTGAACTTCGCCCCCCTCCTTGGACGGGAACCGCGTGGACCCCAACGATATCCCGGCACATCCTGAGCCCTCGTCCGTACCCAAAGGTGTGAGCCCCGAGCCGAATCTGGCCGGCGCCCCGGCGCCGTTGGATGCGGCCGTGCTCGAACGTGTCCGGCAGCGGGACCCCGAGGCGTTGGGCCTGTTGTACGAACGTTACTTCGATCGTGTCTATGGCCTTGTGCACCGGCTCCTGGGGGACCGGACCATGGCTGAAGACGCGGTCTCGGAAGTCTTTCTCAAAGTTCATCGCGCGGCGGACCGGTTGGATCCGCAACGCGACCCCGGTGCCTGGCTCATGACGATCGCGACGAACGTCTGCCGCGATCTGTGGCGCTCGGGGGCGTATCGGATGGGTCGGCGTGCGTCTGACGTCCAGGACGAGGCCGGTGTCGGCGGGCGGCTCTCGAGCAACACGCCTGGACCGGAAGGAGAGCTGCTGGGGGCGGAGCGGGAGCGCTTGGTGCAGGAAGCGCTCGCGGAACTCCCCGAGCAGTTGCGTATCGCGGTGGTGCTGCACGATTGGGAAGGCTTGAGTCATCAGGAAGTCGCCGACCGGACGGGAATCGAACACGCTGCGGCGCGCAAGCGATACTCGCGCGCCATCACGGCACTGGGCAGACTGCTGAAGGAACGGCTCCGATGAGCACGCGCGACGACGACAAGTTGGGTGTCGACGAACTGCGCGCACGCGATCACGTGCGCAGTCTGGGCGTGCCGCGTGCTGATGCCGACTTCCGCGCTCGTCTCAAGGCGGAGTTCATGGGCGGCGCCATCACCGAGCGAGTGCCCGTGTCGGCCGAGGCCGCGACGGAGGCTCGCAAGGTCCTCGTCCTTCCCCGCCCGTTCTTCGCGCGTCCTGCATTCTGGGCATCGGCCGCTTCGGTGGCCGCTGCGCTCGCGATCGTGGTGGGCATCGGCAATCGCGGCCCCGATTGGCAGGTCACCATGGCCCAGGGTGACGGTGAGGTCATCGTCGGCGCGCAACACATCTCGATGCATGATCCCAAGGCGATCGGCGCCGCGCTCGCCCGCGGAGGCCGTGTGCATCTGCCGGTGGGCAACACGCTCGAGCTGGTGGCGCCCGGCGAAGTGGCCGTGCGCATGACGCGCGTCACCGATATGACGCTGCCGCCATCGCCGAACCGCTGGTTCGCGCGCGACGTGCAGGTGGCGGTGCGCCAGGGCGACACGTTCTACTCCACCGGCGGCGCATTCCACGGCGCGAAGCTGCATGTGGTCACGGCGCAGGCGAACGTGCTGGTGACCGGCACGAGCCTCGCGGTGCTGAGCAACGAGGACGGCACCTGCGTATGCGTCATGGAAGGCCGCGTCGCGGTCGCCGAAGCGCATCCCAAGAGCGCGGCCGCAGCGGCCTCGCATATGATTCCAGCGGGCAAGCGCTACGTGTTCCCGAGCGACGGCACGGAGTCCTTCGAGGACGATATCCTCATGTACTCCGAGCACGCGTTGCATTCGTTGCACGGGACGGCCGCGAGACTCCTCGGCCGCTGACGCTACAGCGTCACGCGATGCTTCACGCGGCGATCACGCCGCCTGGGAGAAGACGGGCCATTCGTTCAGCGGCAGCGCTCGTGCGATCGCACGGCCTTCGGGCAGCAGGGTGATGGCGCCCTGGCCGGCATCGTCGCGCACGCGGCCCGAAGGCTCCGTGAGCAGTTCCACATAGGGGTCGGTGGGCAGCCCCGGCGTGTTGGCCAGAACGCGCGCGACCGAGCCGTCATCGAGCCGCACCATCTGCCCCGGCGGATGTACGCCGACGGCCTCGACGAGCGCGGCGCGTAGCGGCGCGGAGAACCGTCCACTGAGCGGGCCGAGCACGCGGCCGAGCGTCTCGTAAGGTGTGAGCGTGAGTGCCGTGGGATCGCACGCCGCGAGCAACGTCACGTACGCGTCGGCGATGGCGACCAGCGCGACATGCTCCGCGGACGATGCGCTGGGCTCCGCCAGGGGGGCGTCTTGCCCGGCGTGATGAGTCATCGCCACCTGCATCGCAAACAGCGTCGTGCGATCGAACGGCGAGCTGGCGGCGATGCGCCGCATGCCCTGCGTGGGATGCTGCGCGATGAGCGCGCGCTCCTCGGGCGTCCACGTGCTGGGTGAACCGCTGCCGGCCATAGCCTCGTGGCCGGTGTCATGCAGCAGCGCGGCGACGCCGACCTGCGCGAGGATCCGGCGCGGGCAACCCATGCGCTCTGCCGTCGCGATCGCGACGAGCGCCACGTGCAGTGCGTGTGTCCATGCAGGCGTCGGGGCGCGTCGCACCCACGCGAGCGCGGCGTTCAGGGGCTGGCCCGCCACGGCGGCATCGACGAGCGGCTGCGCCACGCGCTTGGCGTGACGCAGTTGCACGCCGGCGCTCAGGCGCCCGCGGGCCAGCAGCAGGCGCGCGCCCGCGAGCGCTTGTTCGTACGCGTGGACGGCGGCCAGATACTCGGTAGGCGACGGGCTCGGGCTGCCGGCCGGGAGCACGCTGTGCACCGCCTGCGCCTGTGCCGCGACCTGCAGCGCCGGCACGATGTATCGCAGGCCCTGCGTCGCGCAGGCGTTCACGAGTTCGGCGCCCTTGTACATCTCGGAGGACAGGAAGTAGCGCATGAATCCTTCCAGCTCATTCGCCGGAAGTCCCTCATGGAAGGCGATGCCGGCCAAGCCACGTAGCGCCAGTTCCTGCTGCAGTTGTTCGAGCTGGCGCGCGATCGTGGTGCGCAGCGGCAGGCGCGCGCCATTCACATACAGGTCGCCGTCGAAGTCGATCAGCTCCACCGACCCGGTTGCGGCGGCGAGGGGCTCGAGCACCTGCAGCATGTGCTCGAGCTGCCGCGTGAAGGCAAGGTTGCCCACGGCGTACGAGCGTCCGGTGCGCAGGAGCGCCACGAAGCGCGTGGCGATCTGCAGACCGTGCTCCTTGATCTGGTCGTCGGTCGGTGGTTGCGAGAGGCTCATGCGGCCCTCGCGGTATGAAGCGCTTCGAGGCACGCGGTGCGCACCGCTTCGGCTGACGAATGGCTGCTCTCGTGCAGGGCGTGCAGGGCTTCGGCGCTGCCGATACGGGCCAGTGTCCGCGCCGCCGCCGTGCGTTCCATGGTGCGCCGTGCGAACCAGCCGCCCTTGTTCAGCATCGCATGCAGCGCCGGAATCACCGCATCATCCGCGACGTCGCCCAGCGTGCCCAGCAAGGCGAGCTTCACTTCGTCGGGCCGCGTCTCGAAGTCGGCGGCGTCGATCAGGTGCAGCAGCATGGGCGCGACGCGCGGGTCGTTCTCGCGGGCGAGCATCGTGAGGACGCTCGCGAGCATCGCGGTGTCGGTGCACTCGAGCTGCGCGAGCAGCAGCGGGATGCGTTGTGGCTGGGGCGTCTGGGCGAGTGCGGTCACCACCGCGCGGCGGACGCGCGCGTCGAGATGCCGCGCCGGCCCTGCGAGCAGCTTGCCTGCTTCGGCGCCGCCGATCTGGCCCAATACGAACACGATATTGCGCACCACATGCCAGCGCGAGTCACGCAGGAACGGCGCGAGCCAGTGTGGTTCGTCGTTGCAGATGTACGCGAGCGCGGTCGTGGCAGCGGCGCGAAGGCGTGGCTTCCCCGCGCGGGCCATGAGGCCCACGATGAGCTCGATCGCCGGGCTGCCCAAGCGCACGCTGAGTTCGAAGAACTGCCGGGTGCGCGCAGCGTCGAGTTCCTCCAGACGCTCGGACAGCGCACCGTGATCAAGGGCCATCAACAGGGAGCGCAACGAGGGCCCGGAGCGCATGAGCTCGGGATCGAGTTCGCGCAGCAGCCGTTCGGCGCGTTCTGCGGCGTCGAGTTCGCAGCGGCCCACGGCGCCGCTCAGCCAGGTGAGCGCCGCCATGGACAACGCGTCACGTGTGGCCTCGCACGGATCAGCGGCCATCACGCTTCGCAGGAACGCTTCGCCTTCTTCTGCGAACGCGCGAGATTCTGCGTTGCGCAGTCGCGCCGCAACGGGCGCGCGCTCGGTGACCATCTCGATTTCGAGTGACTCCCACGCGCCTTGCGCATCGACGCCGACGGCGGGGCAGCGCCAGTCCTCTACGGCGTCGGGTTCCAGCGGCGAGCCTTCCATGCCCTGCGGCGTGTCGAGCTCGATGCGTTGTTGGGCGAGCGACTCCGCGAGCGAGGCGGCATCGACGCGGATGTGTTCGAGCGATGCTTCCCACAGCCAGGTGTAAAGGTCCTCGTCGGCAGGGAAGCCCAACGCCAGCGCGATCATCGCGTCCACGAGCACCGTCACGTCGGCCTCGGTGGTGGAGGCGGGCAGCGTGAGGCCGCGCACCCCGTCGCGGTACATGAGGAACGGCAGGCGCTGTTCCATCTCCAGGCCGTCGCTCTCATCACCCTGTTGGGGCGAGTGCACCAGCAGTTCGTCGCGCAGGAAGATCTCGAGTGGCGAGATGCGCAAGACCAGCGGCGCGTGGTAGCGCAGCGCTTCGCACAGGTCTTCGATCGCCCTCACTCGGCCCTGGCACACGCTCGCGTGATCGGCTCCATAGGCGCGGGCGGCGCGCATGAGCCGATCGAGCTGGCGGAACCACTCCGCCAGGTTGCGGACTGCGGGTGAGGGATCGCCGGGTGCGCTTCGGCGCGCAACGGCGGGGCGTTCGGACATGCGGGCCTTCTTGAGAGGTCGGGAGCCGGCGGGGAGCAGGGAACCCTCAGTCGTTTGGAGGGTTATCGGCGGGGTCCGGGATGCGATTGAGTTGCGCTTCGGATATTGTGGACCCATCAAGTTGGACCCTCAAGGCGATGTAATGGGTCCACAATGAGCGAACCTTCCGGGTCTCTTTGCGGTACCTCTGCAGTACCTCTGCAGTACCTTGACCCCACTCCCGCTGTCGCTTAGGCTTCGCCGCTCTCTGTCGCAAAGGCTGTCCATCCATAAGGAAGGGTGTTCAAGCAATGAAGCGCACGTTCCAGCCGAACAATCGTCACAAGGTGAAGGTGCATGGCTTCCGCGCCCGTATGAAGACCAAGGGCGGCCGGAAGGTCCTCGCGGCGCGCCGCGCGCGTGGCCGTAAGCGCCTCACCGTGTCGGACTAGACTTCACCGTTCGTATCTCCTTCGAAGTCTCTGTCCGCCTTATTTCAAGCGGTCCGTCGATGCATCGGCGGTTCCGCCAGGCGAGCCGGTTCGTGTGGGAGGCCTCTCTTCGCACCGAGTCGGCAGCACGGTGGACTTGATGAACCAACCGATCCCCGAACGCATCGCGCCCCAACATCGCATGCGCTCCGCAAAGGACTTCGCGGCAGCGCGCACAGAGGGCGTGGCCTATCGTGGTCGGGCCTGTCTCCTGGTCGCGCAGCCCGCGCCCGGTGAGATCACCCGGGTGGGATTCATCGCCAGCAAGCGCGGCGTCGGCAATGCGGTCAAGCGCAACCGCGCGCGCCGCAGGCTCAAGGAGATCGTTCGGCGACGCTGGCCCCGGCTCCCACACCACGGATTCCTTCTCGTGTTCATCGCCTCGCGCGGCTCACTGAGCGCGCCACATCAGGAACTCGCCAGTGAAGTCGAGCGGCTGCTCGCCCATGCGGGCGCGCTTGCTCCGGCTGTGGCTTCCTGATTCCCATGCGCGCGCTCGTCCTCTACCTCATTCGCGCGTACCAGCAGCTCCTGCCGCCGCTCTATCGCGGTGCCTGCCGCTACCAGCCCACCTGTTCGCACTACGCGCTCGAGGCGATCGAACGCCACGGCGTGCTGCGCGGTGGTTGGATGGCCTTGCACCGAGTAGGGCGCTGCCACCCGCTGGGAACGGCGGGCTACGACCCGGTGCCCTGACCTATGGATCGCAGAACCTCGCTGGCCCTCGCTCTTTGTCTTGTCATCTTCGCCCTCTTCACGGCGCTCGGCCAGAAGTACGCACCGAAGCCGTTGCCCAAGCGCCCGCTCGCCGCAGGCACCGTGGCCGCCTCGCAGGTGCCGGGCTCGCTCGCGCCGGCCGACACCAGCTCGCCGGCCGCGCACGCGGTGGCTGCAGCGAAGGCCGCCAGCTCCATCGCCGAGAAGCACTCGGTGATCGAGACGCCGCTCTATCGCGCCGAGTTCACCAATGAGGGCGCGCGCTTGCTCAGTGTGGAGCTCAAGAAGTACGGCTCCTCGTACGGCAAGTCCGAGTACCTCAAGCACCCGGATCGCCTGCCCAAGCGCGGTGAAGATGTGCCCGCTGGTGACCGCGTCACGCTCGGCGGCGAGCCCGCCTTTGCGCTCGACCTGGGCTCGGGTAGCGCCAAGCGTGGCTTTGACCATCGCATGTACGCGGTGGCCGAGAGCACGGATGCGGCCGGCGCGATCCGTGCGCTCACGTTCACGACCACGGACTCGAGCGGTCTCACCGTCCGCCAGGTCTGGCGTGCGCGCCCCGACAGCTACCTGCTCGACCTCGCGGTCGATATGTCGAACGTGCCCGACCGCTGGCGGCTGAGCGACTACTCGCTGACCATGCGCTCGTGGCCGCTCATGAGCGAGCCCAGTCCCGCGCTCGATCAGCGCAGCCTGCGCGCCGTGAGCCTGGTGGGTAAGGACCTGCACCGCGATGTGGCGCAGGGCATCGTCAACAAGGAGCGCAAGCCCGAAGAGGGTGTGGCGCACTGGGCCGGCGTGCAGTCGCACTACTTCATCGCGCTCATCGCCGCCGCCTCGGGCGATGGCCGCTCGGTGCTCCGTTCGGCGGAGGAGCGCAACCTGACGCCCGAGCAGCTCGCGTTGTTGCCCAAGGACACCAAGAGCGTGCAGCCGGTGGCCGTGGGCACTCTCGTGATGCCGGTGCCCGCCACGGGTTCGGTCTCGCACCGCTTCGTTGCCTACTTCGGCCCTGCCGACTACTTCGCGCTGCAGAAGCAGAGCGGCCCGCTCGAGCTGGAACGCGCGGTCGACATGGGCTGGAGCTGGGTCGTGCCGATCAGCCGCCTCATGCTGCAGGCGTTGCGCGCCGTGGAATCGGTGGTCAAGAACTACGGCTTGGCGATCCTGCTGCTGGCCACGATCGTGCGGCTCCTGCTGCATCCGTTCAACATGTCGAGCATGAAGAGCATGCGGGCCATGCAGAAGTTGCAGCCCGAGATCGAGCGGATGCGCGAGAAGTACAAGAGCGATCCGAATGCGCTCAACACCGCCACGATGGCGCTCTATCGCGAGAACAACGTGAACCCGGCGGGCGGTTGCCTGCCGATGATCCTGCAGATGCCGCTCTTCTTTGCGATGTATGCGGTGATCAACAACGCCATCGACCTGCGCCATGCGCCGTTCTATGGCTGGATCCACGACCTTTCGGCGCCGGACCTTCTGGTGATGGCCGGCCCGTTACCCATCCGCCTGCTGCCGATCGTCATGGCAGCGACGGGCTTCTTGTCGCAGAAGTTCGCCCCGACGGATCCGAAGCAGGCTCCGACGATGTACATGATGAATGTGGTCATGCTGGGTATCTTCTACAATCTGGCCTCCGGTCTGGTGTTCTACTGGACGGTCATGAACGTGCTCACCGCTGTCCAGCAATGGCTGGCGATGCGCGGCGACGGCGGCGTGGTGGTGGTCACCCCCACGCCGGAGAAGCCGAAGAAGGGCCGCCGTTCCGGGGATCCCCGGAACTCGGCCTAGCAGGACGGTTCGGCATGGCGGACGGGGCCATGCCGGGCTTAAGCTCCCCGTCGTATCCCTCACCGTCTGGAGGGCAGCGCCTCGAGGCGCGCCCGGCGCTTGGGACTGTTCCCCCAGCGAGCGCCGCGCGCATCGGCCGCGCCGCCGGACACTATTGAAGTTCACTCGTGACGTTTGCGCCCGGAGCGCGCCCTGACGGGCGGCGCCCAGCGGCGGCAGACGGCGCGCAACGGAGTGGTCATGGCAAAAGGTTCAGTCTACGAAGGCAAGTCGTTCGACGAAGCGGTGCAGAAGGGCCTGGCGGATCTGCGGTTGTCGCGGGCGGAAGCCACGATCACCGTTGTCGAGGAGGGCAAGGGCGGGTTTCTGGGTTTTGGTGCCCGGCCCTACAAGGTGAGCATCATGCGTCGCCCCGGCGGCGCGGTGCGCGAACCCGAGGAGACGAAAGAGCGCCGCGTGCAGAGCAATCGCCGCGACGACCGTCGTGGTGGCCGCGGTGGCCGCGACCGCGACGACAAGGGTGGGCGCGACAAGGACAAGGAGAAGGACAAGGAGAAGGACAAGGAGAAGGACAAGGAGAAGGACAAGGAGAAGGCCCCGCGCGAAGACCGTGGCGGTCGCGATCGCGACCGTGAAGCGCGTCCGCAAGAGACGACTGCCGCCAAGGGTGATGCCCCGCGCGGCGAACGCCCGGCACGTGGTGAGCGTCCCGACCGTGGACCGCGCCCGGAGCGCGGTGAGCGTCCGGCTCGTGCTGAGCGTGGCGAGCAGCGTGGCGAGCAGCGTGGTGAGCAGCGTGGTGAACGCGCGCCGCGCCCGGTGCAGGCCGATGCGGCTCCGGCGTCCCCGGCGCCCGTTGCGGCTTCTGCCAATGGTGATGCCGCCGATGGCGGCGAGGCGGGTGATGCGCGTCGTCGTCGCCGCCGCGGCCGCCGCGGTGGCCGGGGCCGCCGACGTGGCCCGGGTGCCGAGGGTGGCGCGCCGCATCCCGAGGGCGCGGTGAATGGAAACCCGGCGCCGTTCGATGATTCGTTCGAGGGTGCTGATGAGTTCGATGATGCCGATGTCGCCGATGTCGCGGTGCAGGCGCCGATGACACCGGCGCCGGCACCGGCGCATATGGCACCTGTGGCGGCGGCTTCGGCGTTCGCGGCGATCGGTGGCGAGGCTCCGGAGGAACCCGCGATCACTTTGGATCCCGCCGAGCGCGAGCGGGTCCGCGAGTCGCGCCGTGAAGCGCGTCGCGAGGCACGCCGTGGGGGTGAGATGGGCAGTCGTGAGGATCGCGAGCAGCGCATGATGGAGGAGCTGGTCGAGGCATCGCAGGCTCCGCCGGCCCCGCTGCCGCCTGCGCCGCTCGCGGCCGACGCGCCGCTGCCCGCTTACGTGGCACCGGTGCGCATCGAGCGTCCCGCGCGCGAGGAGCGTCCGCGCCGTGAGCGCAGTGAAGCGCCCGAGATGGACACGCAGCAGCTCGCCGAGGCGGCCAAGCGCCTGACCGAGGAACTGTTGGGTGCGATGGGCTTCGAGGCCACGGTCGCAGTCACGGCCGAGGACGATCGCGTCGATGTGACCGTGGAAGCTGGGCAGGACGATGACCTGCTCAACGGTTCCAAGGGCGAGACGCGCCAGGCGATCCAGCAGCTGCTCAATCGCTTCCTGAACAAGGGCGAGGGCTCGCGCTACCACCTGCAGCTCGAGGTGAGCGATTTCTGGGCAAAGCGCGAGAGCGAGCTCGAGACGCTGGCCAAGAGCATGGCCGAGCAAGCGCTCGCCACGAACAGCGAGCAGGTGACGGACTACCTGAACTCGCAGGAGCGCCGAATCGTCCACGTGACGCTCAAGCCGGATGCGCGGGTCAAGACGTACGCGCTCGGCAACGGCATGATCAAACGCGTGGCCATCGCGCCGGCCGACTTCCCTGAACGCACGGGCGAGGAAGGCTGACGCCGGCGACCCGCCGACACGCCGCATCATCGGGCGCCGGGCTCGCCACCACGCGAGCCCGGCGCCTTTGTCTTGATACGTCCACCACTTTCGCCGCGAGGCCCGCTTGCCCCGTTCGCTCGAGGACACCATCGCTGCCATCGCGACCGCGCCCGGCCCGGCGGGGCTCGCGGTCGTGCGCGTGAGCGGCGCGCAGGCGCTTGGGGCGGCGGACGTGGTGTTCCGCGCCAGCGGTCGCGCGGGCCGTGCAGAGGCGGTCACGCTGACCGCCGCCGACTCGCACACCCTGCATCACGGTTGGGCGGTCGATGCGCACGGAGCGCGGCTGGACGAGGTGGTCGCGGCGATCTTCCGCGCGCCGCGCTCGTATACGCGCGAGGATGTCGTCGAGTTCTCGTGCCACGGCGGCGGCCAGAGCGCGCGGCGCGTGTTGGCTGCGCTCTTGGCAGCCGGAGCGCGGCTGGCGGGCCCGGGCGAGTTCACGTTGCGCGCGTTCGTGCTTGGACGGCTGGACCTGGCGCAGGCCGAGGCGGTCGCCGACCTGATCCATGCCGAGACGGCCGCGGCGGCCGACCTGGCGCTGGCGCAACTTGCGGGCGAGCTTTCGCGGCGCATCGCGGCGCTGGCCGAGCGGGTGACCGACGCGCTGGCCACGGTCGAGGCGCATGTGGATTTCGCCGAGGACGTGGGCGGCGTCGAGGTGCCGCAGTCCGTGCGCGAGGAGTTGCGAGAAGTGTCGGCAGCACTGGGCGCGCTGATCGCGAGCGGGGCGTACGCGCGTGCGGTGCGCGGCGGTGTGCCGGCGGCGATCGTGGGCCGGCCGAACGCGGGTAAGTCGTCGCTCTTCAATGCGCTGCTCGGCGAGGCGCGCGCGATCGTGGCGCCGGTCGCCGGAACGACGCGCGACCGCGTGAGCGAGGCGATCGAGATCGCCGGCGTGCGCGTGATGCTGTCGGATACCGCGGGACTGCGCGAGATCGGCGATGCGGGCCATGCCGTGGAGGGCGCGGCGGGCGCCTGGGCCGGTGACGCGATCGAGGCTGTGGGGATGCAGCGCGCGGTCGCGGCGCTCCAAGGCGCGGCGCTCGTGCTGTGGGTGGTCGACGCGTCCTCGCCGCTGGCTGCCGAGGACCGGGCGGTGGCTGCGCGTGTCGCGGCGTTGCCGCGTGCGCGCGTCGTGGTGGCGCTCAACAAGGCGGATCTGCCGGCGCGTGTGGCCGCCGAGGATGTGATGGCGCTCGTGCCTGGTGCGCGCGCGCAGGCGGTCTCGGCGCTCAGCGGCGCGGGCGTCGAGGCGCTGCGCGGCGCGATCGCGCACGCTTTGGGTGGCGGCGATGCCGGCGACGCACCGGCGCTGGCCGGAGCGGTGGCCGACCCGCGCCATGCCGAGGCGCTCGCGCGTGCGCGTGACGCGGTGCAGCGCGCAAGTGCAGCCGCGGCGCAGGCGCTGCCGGGCGAGATCGTGGCGCTCGAGTTGCGCGAAGCGCTGGCGGCGATCGGCGAGGTGACGGGCACGCACATCGGCGAGGATCTCCTGGACCGCATCTTCAACCGCTTCTGCATCGGCAAATGAACGCTCAGACCCCCGCCGACATGGCAGCCGCGCGCGCTGCGCGGCAGGCACAGGCCGAGCGCCGTGAAGGCTCGTGGGACGTGGTTGTGATCGGCGCCGGCCACGCGGGCTGTGAGGCCGCGCACGCGTGCGCGCGCATGGGGCTGCGTACGGCGCTGCTCACGGTACGCATCGAGGACACGGCCAAGATGTCGTGCAACCCGGCGATCGGCGGCATCGCCAAGGGCCACATGGTGCGCGAGATCGATGCGCTGGGCGGCGTGATGGGCCGCATCACGGACCTTGCGGGCATCCAGTTCAAGATGCTCAACCGCGGCCGTGGCCCAGCGGTATGGTCGCCGCGAGCGCAGTGCGACAAGGCGCAGTATTCGGCTCAGATGTTGGCGCTGCTCGATGCGGTGCCGGGGCTGGAGTTCGTGGCGGGTATCGCGAACCACGTGCGACTCGAGCGCGGGCGTGTGGCGGGTGTGGAGCTGGCGGACGGTCGCGTGCTCGGTGCGCGCGCGGTGGTGATCACGCCGGGGACTTTCCTGAACGGCCTGATCCACATCGGCCCGCGCAAGCTCGAGGGCGGGCGAATCGGTGAGCACGCCGCGCGTGCGCTCAGTGAGTGCCTGGCCGAGCTGGGCCTGGAGCGCGGGCGCCTCAAGACGGGCACGCCGCCACGGCTGCACCGCGATTCCATCGACTGGAGCGCGCTTGTTCCCGCGCCCGGCGACGCCGTGCCGGTGCCGTTCTCGCACTGGACGGCCGTGCTCGAGCTGGAGCAGGTGCTCTGTTGGGCCACGCATACGAACGAGGCGACGCATCGGGTGATCCGTGAGGCGATGCACCTCTCGCCGCTCTATTCCGGGGAGATCGCGGGCGTCGGGCCGCGCTACTGCCCGTCGCTCGAGGACAAAGTGGTCAAGTTCCCCGAGCGCGTCTCGCATCACATCTTCCTCGAGCCCGAGGGTCGCGACGTGGACGAGGTCTACGTGAATGGCGTCTCGACGAGCATGCCGCAAGAGGTACAGGTGGCTTTCATCCATACGATCCGCGGACTCGAACGCGCGCGCTTCATCCGCCCGGGCTATGCGGTTGAATACGACTTCGTGTTGCCGCATCAGCTCGCGCCCACGCTCGAGGTGCAGAAGGTGCCGGGGCTCTACCTGGCCGGGCAGATCTGCGGCACGTCGGGCTACGAGGAGGCCGCGGCGCAGGGGTTCATCGCCGGTGTCAACGCGGCGCTCGCGGTGCAGGGGCGCGCGCCGTTCGTGCTGCGCCGCGACCAGGCGTACATCGGCGTGCTGATCGACGACCTGGTCACGAAGGAGCACCGCGAGCCCTACCGCATGTTCACCTCGGCGGCCGAGCACCGGCTGTTACTGCGTGCAGACAATGCAGATGAGCGCTTGTGCGAGATCGGCCACGAGCTCGGTCTGGTGACCGGCGACGAGATCGCGCAGGTGCGCGCGAAGCTTGCGGCGCTCGATTCCGAAGCCGCGCGGCTCGCGCGCGTGAGCGTCAGCGTACCGGGCGTTGGTGGCGAGACGCGCAGCGTGCGCGCGCACGATTGGCTCGCGCGGCCCGAAAGCACTTACGCGCGGCTGGCGGATCTGGGCGTGGACCTGGCGTTGCCGCCCTCGTGGCGCGAGACGCTCGAAGTGCGGCTCAAGTACCGTGGCTACATCGAGCGCCAGCAGCGCACGGCTTCGCAGGCGGCGGCGATCGATGGCGTGATGTTGCCGCCGGCGCTGTGGGATGAGGCGCTCAACGGGCTCTCGAGCGAAGCGCGCGAGAAACTGGTGCGATGGCGGCCGGCGACGCTCGGACAGGCGTCGCGTATCACGGGCGTCTCGCCGTCGGATGTCGCGGTGCTCATGGTGCACGCGCGGCGCGCGGGGAAGATCGGCTGAACATGCCGGTTAACTGATGATTCCAGAGCCGCTTGCGCGCGAGCCCGACAATGGTGCGGGTGGCGTGCTAGAGTGCGCGGATATGCGAGAGACCCGCCGTTCCGATTCGCCGCGCAAACAACAACGCGGCGCTGCGCCGCAGCGCACCCAGCGCCCCAAGTTCACTCCCGATCCGCCCAATGTCGACCGCCTGCTCGGGCGCCAGCCGTGGTCCAAGTTGCGCGACCTGCTGCCGGGCGATGCTGCCGGGCACGACGAAGTCATGGCGCGTATCCGCGCCTACGCCAAGTTGTTGCTCACGTGGAACCAGGGCGTCTCGAACCTGATCTCACGCAATGACGAGATCCGGCTTGTTGACCGGCACATCGCGGAATCGCTGGCGCCCTCGCGATTGCTGGCTGCCAGCGGGTGCGAACGGTTCGTCGACTTTGGTTCTGGTGGCGGCCTGCCGGCCGTGCCGCTGTCGTTGGCGGGCGTCGGATCATTCTGGACACTTGTGGAATCGCGCCGGAATAAGACGCTGTTTCTTCGTAAGGTGCACCAAGATTTGAAGTTGAACAAGATGGACATTCGCACCGACCGGCTCGAGGTATTGCTCGAGAAGCAGGACCAGGCGCTCGAGTGCGATGGCTTCACATCGCGCGCGACGGCCACGCTGGCTCCGACACTGGAGTTGGCTGGGCGGATCGTCCGCAAGGGCGGCAAGGCATTCCTCTGGAAGGGAAGCGGGCACGTCGAGGAGCTTGAGGCCGACGGCAGCAGTTGGGCTGAGACCTGGAAGCTCGTGAGCGTGGAACCGATTCTCGCCGGGCCCAACGTTGTTTGTGTATTCGATAGACTGTAAACATTTTGTAGTGTTTTGATGTGTTTGGTTCCACGTGGAACATAGCGCTTGAGCGCGACTCGCTCCGATTGCTATCTTCTGCAGGCCTCGACGCCCCGCGCACGCACGCGATGGCGTAAGCCCTCCGATCTGAGCGCTGCGCGTACTGCCCCCGCCGGATCGCCTCTCTTCTCGCCAAGGGCCCACGGCCCATTAGAGTCAGGTGCATGGGACGCGTCATATCGATCGCCAGTCAGAAGGGTGGCGTTGGCAAAACCACGACCACGATCAACCTCAGTGCCTGCCTTGCGCAGGAGAACAAGAGGGTGCTCGTTATCGACATCGATCCTCAGGGAAACGCGACCAGCGGCCTGGGGATCAACGGCAATGACCAGCGCCAGACGGTCTATGAAGTGCTGATCGGTCAGGCGGAGATTTCCGACGCCATCATGCCGACCGCGCTGTCCACGCTCGATCTGTTGCCTGCAGGCCAAAGGCTTTCCGGCGCTGAGGTGGAGTTGGTCGGCATGATGGCGCGCGAGACGCGCCTCAAATCCTGCCTGACCAAAGTGCGGGATGAGTACGATTATGTCTTCATCGACAGCCCGCCGTCACTGGGGCTGCTGACCGTGAACTCGTTGACGGCCTCAGACTCGGTGCTCATTCCCCTTCAGTGTGAATATCTGGCGCTGGAGGGGCTGACGCAGCTCATCGGGGCTATCCGGCTGGTCCAGGACCACCTCAATCCCGCCCTTCGGATCGAGGGAGTGCTCCTGACGATGTTCGACGCGCGGCTCAACCTCTCCCAGCAGGTCGCGGAAGAGGCCAGGAAGTTCTTCTCGGACCGAGTCTATAAGACCGTCATCCCCAGAAACGTCCGTTTGAGTGAGGCGCCGTCGTTTGGAAAGCCCATCGTGCTCTACGATCCGCACAGCTCCGGAGCTGAAAGCTACCGCGAGCTTGCACGGGAGGTGCTGGAACATGAGTAGAAATGTGCTTGGGCGGGGGTTGGGAGCGCTGATCTCCACTTCTGACGCCTCTGAGGCCGTGGATGGCCGTTCGACTGCCACACATCAGCAGGGCGTCGCCGAACTCTCGGTCGACGACATTGGTCCGAATCCATTCCAGCCGCGCACACGCTTCGACGACGCTGCCCTCAAGGAGCTTTCGGAGTCCATTCGCGTCCAGGGCGTGCTTCAGCCCGTCATCGTCCGCAGGCTGGGCACGGACGACTTCCAGCTGGTTGCCGGCGAGCGACGGCTCCGCGCCGCGCAACTGGCGGGGCTCAAGCGCATCCCCGCCATCATCCGCGAGTACGACGATCGCTCCATGATGGAACTGGCGCTGATCGAGAACATCCAACGCGAAGACCTGAACCCGATCGACGAAGCCAAGGCCTTTCAGACGCTCGTCGAGAAAGTCGGCCTGACGCATGACCAGCTTTCAGAGCGCGTCGGGAAGCAGCGCAGCTCGATCAGCAACTCCCTACGCCTGCTGACCCTGCCGGTCGAACTGATGGAGATGGTTTCACGTGGAACATTGAGCGCCGGACATGGTCGGGCGCTGCTCGGGCTCGAATCAGCGGGCGACCAGCTTGCGGCCGGACGGTACGTGGCCAACAAGGGCTTTTCGGTCCGCAGGACCGAGGCCTTCGTCAAAAGAAAGACTCGCAATGCTCACTCGCGTAAGAAGGTCGAGAAACTCGGTGGGCTTGGGGAGTGGGAGAATAAACTGCAGCAGCGGTTCGGGACGCGCGTAGTGATCGACGCGGGGCGCAAGGGTGGCAAGGTGGAATTCGAATTCTACAGCCAGGACGATCTCGAGCGACTGCTCGAAGCCTGGGGAGTCCTCTGATTCCCTGGCGAAGTTGAATTCTCCTCGGAGGCGTCATGATGAAGTTCCGCAACCGCCCCGCACCTGATGAGCCCGTCGCACCCAACACCGTCATCGGCGTCAGTTCCAGCTTCCGCGGGACGCTGATGGTCACGGGCACGTTGGTGATCGAAGGCGAGTTCGAGGGCGATATCCTGAACTGCGACCGGCTCGAGATCGGCGAACATGGCGTGATGCGCGCGGACATCGAAGTGCGCGAGGCGCTCATCCGCGGCCGTGTGCACGGGAACATCCGAGCTCTTGGCACCATCGAGATGCGCGCCGGCGCCAGAGTCGAAGGCGATGTCGCGGCCATGAGTGTGATGATGGAGCCCGGCGTCTTCTTCACTGGCCGCTGCACGATGCTCGAGGCGGGCACTGCCGGCGTCGACATCGTGAGCGAGGGCCGTGCGCGCGGATAGGCTTGTTGATAACAACGCAAGGCATTCTCTGATAACAATGTATGTCGACAATAAAATGACTCTTGGGTGCCCAGCGTCGAGCCCGCTGCTAGCGTGAATCCCCCGAAGCACTACTCCAAGGCGGTCGCGGGACGCTGGCTGGTCTTCGCTGCCACATGTTTCTGGGGCGCCACTGCGACGCTCGCGCGCTTCGTGTTCCGCGACCGCGCAGTCCCGCCGCTCACTGTCGTGGAGCTGCGGCTCTCGATCGCCACTGTGCTCCTGCTCGCATGGTTGCTCATGCGCCGGCCGGCTTCTTTGCGTATCGAACGCCGTGACTTGGGCTACTTCGTCCTGCTCGGCGTGTTCGGTGTCGCCGCGGTCCAGGGAAGCTACTACTACTCGATCTCAAAGCTCGGAGTGGGCCTCGCGATCCTGATCCAGTACCTGGCACCCACGTTGATCGTGCTCTTCGATCTCGTGCGCGGCCGAAGGGTTGGATGGCCGATGCTCAGCGCCGTGGGGCTTGCCCTCGGCGGCACTGCCCTGCTGGTGGGCGGCGTCGACACGCACGCGCTGCACGCAAGTACGCTGGATTGGTTGATCAGCTTCTCGTCGGCGTTCATCTTTGCGTTCTATATCCTGTACTCCAAGCGAGGGCTGGCGCGGTATCGCCCCGAGACCGTGCTCATGTACACCTTCGCGATCGCCGCGATCGTTTGGGGCGTCGTCACTCCGCCGTGGCGGATCGTCGCGCAACACTACGACCCGCAGCTGTGGTGGATGTTCCTTGGCCTTGGAGTCTTCTCGACGCTCGTCCCCTTCAGCCTGTTCTATGCCGGCCTGCGACGCCTGCCCGCCGGTGAGGCGAGCGTCATCGCCACGGCCGAGCCGCTGGTGGCGGTCTTCGCCGCCGCGGTCTTCCTGCATGAGGGTTTGCGCCCAGCGCAGATAGCGGGCGCGGTACTGGTCCTCTTTGCGGCTCTTCTCGCAACCCACCGGGAACCCACAGTGGCAGGGACTTCGGCCGAAGGCGGTTAAGCCCCCTCGCGAAATAGCGTGGTTCCTTGGGAACCCATCGCGCATCTGAACGGGCGGTCTGGAATACCACCCTCAGGAGATGCGAACGGATGAAAGCGCGTATCGCTTCGATGCCGAAGGCCGTAACTGACAACCCCGCCGCGACGACGCCTATCCAGATGGTCTCCGTCGCCAACCTGCCCACTCGTTTCGGAAACTTCCGCGCCGTTGCGTTCACCGCCGACGCGCGGGGTGACGAGCACATTGCCATCGTCCACGGCCACGTGCGTGACGAGAAGGATGTGCCCATGCGCATCCACTCCGAATGCCTGACCGGCGACGTGCTCGGATCACTTCGCTGCGATTGCCGTGACCAACTCATCCATGCGCTTGAGACGTTGGGTCAGATGGAGCGCGGAGTGTTGCTCTATCTGCGCCAGGAAGGGCGCGGGATCGGGCTGACGAACAAGATTCGTGCGTACGCGCTGCAGGACAATGGCCATGACACCGTTGAAGCCAATCACATGCTCGGATTCGGCGATGACGAGCGTGACTACAACGTTGCCGGCGAGATGGTGCGTGCCCTGGGCATCAAGAGCGTGCAGCTCATGACCAACAATCCGCGCAAGCTGATCGGGATGAAGGAGCAGGGCATCACGGTCAGCGGGCGGTTGCCGGTGGTGATGCCGGTGAATCGTTTCAACGCGAACTACCTGATGACAAAGCAGAAGCGCTCGGGGCACATGCTCAGCCTGCGCGAACCCGATGTCGCAGCGGTCTTGCAGGCTCACGAAGTCGCAACCAAGAACACCGATACGCAGGAGCGCGATCGCGGCTCGAAGGCGCTGCCACTCAAACCGCGGTTCGAGCTTGGTGGAACGACCGGAGCAACCGCAGCCAGCGCGTGAACCTCAGGTCCCGTCGCCGGTCACGGCAACGGTGTCTCGCACGTCGCAGCATAGCGCCGCGGCCGGCACGGGTACCTGATGTGGACCTGGCAGTCCTGTTGCAATTCTTCCGCCGAGCTTCAGCTCGCCGCGGCCCACGTCTCCGGGACGTCGTGATCGGACAGTGCGCGGTGCGTGCTGAGCAACCGCTCTCGCATCTGGCTCATTCGCAGCGGGCTCACCGTCTCGACGGCATAGCGCTCGTCCCACAGAAGGTTGCCGCGCAACCACACGCGCAACTCGGGATGACTCGCCATGAGCGACATGCTCGTACGGCCCTTGAGTTCGCGAACTGCGCTGGCGACGCTCTGCGCCGGGCGAAGGCCGAACATGACGTGCACATGGTCGGCGCCGGCGATCACTTCGATGAGCTCGAGATCGCGCTCGTCAGCAGCCTTGCGGATGAGTGTCTGCAAGGCTTCGATGTGCCGGTCCTTGAGCACCGGACGACGGCCCCGTGTGCTCCACGTGACGACGTAGTGGAGCTGGCTGCGATAGACAGGCTCCCAACGATCCGTGAGCGCGCTCTTCACCTGGGGAGCCAGATCGAATTCCACGACGCTACCTCCTGCGGGGACTGATGAACATTTGTGCACCATGCGGGGGTGAAAAACGGGAGGCTGAGCTCCCGTCGTACAACATTGAGATGATCAGCGGCCGGCGAGGGTTCGCATCACTCCGCGCACCGTGCCGACGATCTGGAACGGCGTGCCAGGCTCGACCACGATCGGCGCGTATTTCGCATTCGCGGCGATGAGTTCGATGTGAGTCTTTCGAGGATGATAGTACTTGGCGGTCGCCTCATCCTCGCCGACCAGCGCGACGATGATCTCGCCCGCGCGAGCCGTCTCCTGCTTGTGGACGATGATGTAGTCGCCCGGCAGGATGCCCGCGTCGATCATGCTGTCGCCGCGGACCTGGAGTGCGAATATGTTGTCGGTACCGCCGAACATATCGCTCAGTTCGAGCGTTCCGTCGTGGTTCTCTTCTGCAAGGATCGGTTCGCCGGCGGCGACGCGACCAAGGATCGGGATCCCGGCGAAGCTCGGCCGCAGCAATCGCGGAGTTCTGGCAGCGGTTGTGCGGATTCCGCGCGAGAGCTTCTTGCTCCGGCTGATCTGGCCGCTCTTGTCGAGAAGATTGAGGTAATAGCGCACACCGTTCGTGGAGCGGATCGAGAACTGCTGTCCGATCTCGCGAATGGTCGGCGCCGACCCATTCTCGCTTTGGAACTTCTGGATGTACGCGAGGATCTCTCGCGCTCGGTCATTGATCATGGCGACGGCTCCTCAGCGAACGGTCCGCAACGCGAACCTGGCACATTTGGAAGCCTACTGCACACCCGTGCACCGAGTCAAGGGGCCTTCTGCTGACTGTGTCGGAAGCGGTGGCCTACGGTGCTGCCCTCTCGCCGTGCCACGGCGTCGTGTCGCCGTCGCGGCCGTCCTCGAGGCGTCGCTGTGGCACGGCGGTGACGCCGCCGACGCGTTGCGGGACAGCGAGTTGCCCCGGCGTATCCCGTGCGGCGACGTTGGCAGCCCGCTTGCCTTATATCCATGTCGAGGCCGCAAGGCCTTGTTCGCACCGGAAAGGGGGCGGTTCGCCGAAGGCGCCGAGGTTGGTCGCTATCGGGGGCCGATCGGCCGAGGCTCGACGGCAGCCGCCCACCTCCGGTGTGATCCGCAGGTCCTTACGACAGTAGCCCGGCTCGTCATGGGGAACATACGAGCCGGGTTCTTCGTTCGAAGCGGGCGCTGTCTCGGCGGTGACGGGTCGCGTGTCCTCCAAACGCGATCGGGTGGCGGTGGTGATGTTGGTCCAGGGCGCGTCTTCCGCAGCGCGCCCGCCTCGAACGGATCGGCCCGTGCAGCGACACGGGCAGACAGAAGCCCCGGCGCTCGGGATGCGCCGGGGCTTCGTGCTGTCACGGGTGATCCGCGTGGCGTGATCAGAACGGCAGCGAGATCTCCGCCATGTAGCGCCTGGGCGGCGCGATATAGAACTGGTGGTCGCCGATGTCGCTCTCGGCCACCACGTGTCGGTCGTCGCCCAAGTTGCGGCCCGAGACCGTGACGCGAGCCCGAGAGACTTCCAGGCTCAGGCCTGCGTCGACCTGCGAGAAGGGCTCGAGGAACACGCCGTTGTCGCGATCCAGGGCGCGCTTTCCTACGCGCTGCACGGCGACCCAGCCCCCCAGATACTTGCTCGGCGCATACGCGAGCCGGGCGTTGATCAGTTCCTGCGGCGCGAGTTCGATCAGGTTGCCCGACACATCGAGGGCGACGCCCTCCGGCGAGACGTCGATGAAGCTCGTGAAGCGCGGATCGTAATGCGCGTAGCCGCCGCTCAGCTTCAGTCCCGGCATGCCCGCGGGCGACAGCCCCACCTGCACTTCATAGCCTTTGAAGCGTTCGGCGCCGGCATTCACGAGGATCGGCGTCAGGTCCGGTGCCTGCGAGGCCACCACCAGATTGCGGAAGTCGATCTGGAAGTAGTGCGCATCCACCGACAGCTGGTTGTGGAACGCCTGCGACTTCACACCGAACTCGTATGAGTGCGTGTGCTCAGGATCGAGGATCTTCGCGCCCTCGGCCTCGGTCAGGTTCGGCGCGGCCGGCTTGAAGGAGCTCTTCCAGTTGCCGTACACGTTCACCGCGTCGAGCGCGCCCTTGGCTTCCGGCATCAGCCGCACCAATGCTGCGATGTCGCCCGACCACGCCTGGTCCGTGCGCGCGTCGTCCGCAAGTTTGGGATCCCCGCCGACTTCCTGGCCGAAGCCGTGCAGTTTCTCGTTCGCACGGTCCCAGCGGCCACCTCCCGAGAGGGTGAGCGCCTTCGCGGGCGTCCATTCGTCATGCGCATAGGCGCCGATGAACGTGCGGCGATCCTGGAACGCACGGTTGTCGCCCACCGGCACATCGGCGAAGACCGGAATCGAGTTCGGGTCCGCCGGATCCTGCTCGATATCGAATCCGATGCCGGTCGACGTGGTGCGGCCCCATGTGATCGCAGCCCCCGTGACCCACTCGTGCTTGCCGAACAGCTCCCAATCGGTGACCAAGCGAAGGTCGTCGTAGAACACCGTCTCGATCGGCCGCAACTCCACTCCCGCCGAAGCGAGCATCCCCGAAGTCGTATCGACCTCGCCCGCAAATGCGCGGATCGAGTGCTGACGATCGCGCGTGGCGCTCATGGTGTTCTCGAGCCGCATGCGATCGCGTAGCGGCGCCGCGATCCGCAGGTTACCGGCGATCACGCGATGCTCGATGAGCGAGCCCTGCACCGTATAGTTGCGGTCGATCTTGAAGCCGTCTTCGACCTTGCCGTCGTCACCAAAAGGCAGCGGACCGCCCCAATCGTTGTGGTCAGCGGTTCCGGTCAGGTCGAAGGCGATCGCCGTCCTGCCCGACACCCCGTGCACCGACAGTCGGCCGCGCTCCTGCTCGCTCGCGGTCCGGTCCTGGAAGCCGTCGTCGCGCAGTCCGCTCAGCGCCACGTCCATGCCCCAGTTCTCATCGATCTGGCGGTGCATGCCGAGGCGTCCATGGAGGTCGCCAAAAGACCCGCCGCCGAGCGAGACCGTGCCGCGCTCCTTGGCCTCGCGATCCGTGAACACCTGGATCATGCCAGCGAACGCCGAGACGCCGTACAAGCTGCCCTGCGGGCCCTTCACGATCTCGATGCGGTCGATGTCATCGACTGCGATCTGCACCAGCGACGGGTTGAACGGGCCACCGACCGGCACGCCATCCACCATGATGAGCAGCGCGTCGAATTCCTTCAGGCCCCACAGGCCGATGTTCGGCAGACGGCTGCCGTTATCCGAGCCGCCGCCGGTGTCGATGCCGACGACGTCGATGAGCGCTTCGCCCAGCGTGCGCGCGCCCGAGCGGCGAAGTTCGGCGCCACTCACGATGGTGGCGGCGTTGGGGACTTCGATCGCGGGCTTGTTGGTCTTGGTCGCCGAGACCAGGATCTGGTACTTGGCCGGATCGTGGCGCATGAACAACGTGTCGGCATTCTGGGCGTGAGCGGCAACGGGCAGCAGGAGTGCAGCCGCGGCGAACGCGGCGAGGTAGCGCAGACGCATGAGTATCCTCTTGATGGAAGTGGTTCGTGACCTATGAGTGCGGAAAGGGCGCGAGTCTCACTTCGAGGATCAGATGCGCAGCGGTACCTGGCTCGGGCTGCTGTGCAACGTCGAGGGGGCGAAAAAAGTCACTGCGGTCGTGCGCCTTGCGATGCTGCGCGCGAGGGCCGTACTCAAAAGCGCCAGGTCCGCATCCCGCGTGCGCGGCGCCTCCGCGGCGCAGTCGAGTAAGCTCGCCACCTGCATCACCGCATCGCCGCGCGTCGCGAGCCAGCCGCAGGGACGCACGTCTTTCGGCGCGAGCGGGCTGGACTCGTCCAAGCGCCCGGCGATCGCGTCCGCGCGCATGCTCACGGCGTCCTTCGCACCATCGCTGACGGCGAACTCCGCCGAGGGCGCGGACTCCCATTCCCCGTGTTCGCTGCCGGCGCGCAGGATCAAGCGCGCGCTATGGGCGTGGATGCGCGGCATGCGCCAGTGGATCTGGCCGCTGCGTGCCTCGGTCTCCGATGACACGCGCAGGAAGCGCTCGCCGCCGTCGGTCGCCAGGTAGAGCTCCACCTCGTGGATCCCGGCAGGTAGTGGACCAAGCACGGTGGAGAGTTCCGCTCCCGCTACTACGACTCCCGTCGGCGGCGAAGGCGCCGGGATGCGCGGCTCACCCGCCGCCGCTGCGCGCGGGTGCGCGAGCAGCAGGGACGCCAGCACGGCAAGCGCGGTCAGAAGCGCGCGCATGGGGGAGGTCGGCACAGGGGGCAGCACGGGGCGAGGAGTCTAGCATCGTCACCGCCCCGGTTGGAATCGGTTCTTCACAGGCCCGGCCGCACACACCTCTGGCCTTGTGCCGCTCGACACTGAGCCCGCATCGTTCTGCATCCATTGCACATCAGACCAAGGGCGGGGTCACCTGCCGTCCCGCCGCTCCGCCGTCCCGCCGCTCTGGCCCAAGCGTCGGGGCTGGGCTAACCTGACTTGCTGACGTGTCTGCCCGCGCCGAACGCGCGTCCCACACCATCCCTAAGGGCGCCGCTCCCATGTCTTCCGCCTCCCCGGCCATCTCGAGCACCGACAAGCTGCGCACCTATGCGTCGTTCGTGCGGTTCGAGCACACGCTCTTCTCGTTGCCATTGATCCTGGCCGGCATCTTCAGCGTGCCCGGGCCGCACCTGACGCTCGCGCGCTGGGTGCTCACCGCGCTGGCCGCCGTGGGCGCGCGCACCGCCGCCATGAGCCTGAACCGCGTCATCGATCGCCGCATCGACGCGCGCAATCCGCGCACGAGGGTCCGTGAGCTGCCCGCCGGCAAGATGCGCTTCGCCGAAGCGATCGCGCTGCTCGTGGGCTCCACGGTCGTCTATCTGCTGGCCTGCGCCGCGCTCGGGCCTTGGTACGTGAAGGTCGCCCTCGTGCCGCTCGCGGTCTTCACGATCTATCCGTACCTCAAGCGCTTCACGCCGTTGTGCCACGTGGGTGTGGGTGTGGGCCTCGCGCTCGCGCCGCTCGCCGGCTACGCCGCCGCGCATCCGGACCTCGCCGATCCGTGGCCCGCGCTTGCGCTCGCGGCGTTCGCGCTGTGCTGGGTGACCGGCTTCGACATCATCTACGCCACGCTGGATGAAGAGAGCGACCGCGCGAACGGTATCCATTCCATGGTGGTCTGGCTTGGCCGCGACCGCGCGCTGCGCGTGTCGTGGGCGCTGCATCTGGTCTCGGCCGCGGCGCTCGCCTACGCGGTGTACCGCGTGCTCGGCGGGCTTCCGGTGCCGGGCATGATGTGGCTCGCGATCGCCGGTGTGCTGTTCGCCGCCACGCTCGTGCTGCTTTATCTCGAACAGCGCTGGGCCGAGGACGTGAACCTGGCGTTCTTCAAGACCAACGTGTGGGTGGGGTTCCTGGTTTTCGCGATGGTGCTCGCGGCACGCTTGGCCAGCGGTGGGTTGCTCTGATGGCGCGCTACCTCATCGGCATCACCGGCGCCTCAGGCAGCATTCACGGCGTGGACCTGCTGCGGCACTGCCCCGGCGAGAAGTTCCTGGTCATGAGCGACTGGGCACGCCAGGTGCTGTTTTCCGAGACCGGCCTCAAGCCCGCCGACCTGGCGCCACACGCCAAGAAGGTCTTCGCCGACAACGATCTTGCCGCGCCGTTCAGCTCGGGCAGCAACCGCCACGACGGCATGATCATCGTGCCATGCAGCGTGAGCACGGTCGCCAAGATCGCCGCCGGCATCGCCGACACGCTCATCACGCGCGCTGCCGCGGTGTGTATGAAAGAGCGCATGCGCCTGATCATCTGCGTGCGCGAGACGCCGCTGTCGAGCATCGCGCTCGAGAACTGCCTCAAGCTCTCGCGCGAGGGTGTGGTGATCATGCCCGTCTCGCCGCCTTGGTACCGCAACCCCAAGGACCTGGACGAATCCGTGCGCGGCTTCACGAACAAGATCCTGCAACTGCTCGGTGAACCCACGGACGGCGGCTGGCGCGATGAGGAATTGGAATGAGCGGCTTTCGCACGCTTCGTGCCTTTCTGGAGTTCTGTGAGAGCAAGGGCGACCTCAAGCGGGTCACGCGCGAGGTGGACTGGGCGTACGAGGTCACCGAGATCGCGTGCCGCGAAGCCAAGCACGAAGGCCCTGCGCTGCTGTTCGAAAATGTAAAGGGCGCGCGCTTTCCACTCGCGGTCAACGTGTTGGCCTCGCACCGCCGCATCGAGTGGGCGCTGGGCCGCAGCCCCAGAGCGATCGGCGCCGAGATCGAGGAGATCTTCCACGCGGTGCCGCCCAAGAAGCTCGCCGACCTGTGGAAGCTGCGCGGCAGCCTGCCGCGCGTGCTCGCGAGCCGGCCGCAGCATATCGAGCGTGGTCCCGCGCAGGAGTTCTCGCTGGGCGCCGACCTGGATCCGCTGCCGATATTGCAGCTCTGGCCGCATGACGGCGGGCGCTTCATCACGTTCCCGCTCGTCTTCACCGAGGACCCCGATACGCACGGCCGCAATCTTGGCCTGTATCGCATCCACGTCTACGACAAGCAGACCACAGGCATGCACTGGCAGATCGGCAAGGGCGGAGGCTTCCACTTCTATAAAGCCGAGAAACGCGGCGAAGGCCTCGAGGTCGCGATCGCCGTGGGTGCCGATCCGGCCACGCTGCTCGCCGGCGTCGCGCCGCTGCCCGAGGGCATCGACGAACTCGCGTTCGCGGGCTTCCTGCGCGGCGCGCCTACGCGCATGTCGCGCTCGCGCAGTCTTAAGATGCGCGTGCCCGCCGATGCCGAGTTCGTGATCGAAGGCATCGTGCCCGCGGGCGAGCGCCGCACCGAAGGGCCGTTCGGCGATCATTTCGGGCACTACTCGCACGCCGCGCCGTTTCCGGTCTTCCACGTGAAGAACGTCACGCATCGCGCGCAGCCCATCTTCCAGGCGAGCGTCGTGGGCAAGCCGCCGCAGGAAGACAAGTTCATGGGCGAGGCCGTGCAGGAGATGTTCACCGGTGTGCTCAAGGTGATCCATCCCGAGATCGTGGACCTGTGGGCGTATTTCGAAGCCGGGTTCCACAACCTGCTCGTGGTCTCGGTCGAGAACCGCTTCGCCAAAGAAGGCAAGAAGACCGCGCTCGGGCTCATGGGCACCGGCCAGTTGTCGCTCACGAAGATGATCGTGCTGGTCGATGGCGACGTGAACCCGCGCGACCGCGCGCAGGTGTTCGAGGCCATCGCCAAGCA
This sequence comes from Candidatus Eiseniibacteriota bacterium, assembly GCA_025360715.1. Lineage (GTDB taxonomy): Bacteria > Eisenbacteria > RBG-16-71-46 > RBG-16-71-46 > RBG-16-71-46 > CAIXRL01. The sequence goes on from JANYBS010000192.1 coordinate 37,662, forward strand.
CTTCGATCCCGCCGAGGACCTGATGCTGCTGCCCGGCGTGCCGCTCGACACGCTCGACTTCACCAGCTTCAAGATGAACCTCGGCAGCAAGATGGTGCTCGACGCGCAATCGCACGCGAAGCACGCGGGGTCTTCGGGGAACTCTCCGGACACCGGACGCTCGCCCGCCGCGCTGCTGACAACGGTCGCCGACCCGCGCGCGTTCGACACGCGCGGCGTGGGGCGCATCGTGGCGCATCGCTTGGCATGGGGCGGCATGCTCGTGGTGCAGGTGTCGGGCGACGGCCGCGACATCATCGAGACGCTCGTGCAGCGCCCCGAATACGCCGCGGTGCGCTTGATCGTGGCGGTGAGCGGTGACGTGCCGCTGGACGACGACGAACTCCTGCTCTGGGGCATCTTCACGCGTTTCGATTGCGCGCGCGATTCGATCCCCGCGCACACGCAGTCGCGCGGTGCGTGGCTCACGTGCTCGGGTCCGCTCGGCATCGACGCCACCTTTAAAGAAGGCTACCCGGCGCCCGTTGAGAACCTGCCCGAGATCATCGCGAAGGTGGATGGCTGGTGGGGCAAGGCGTGAGCCGTTCGCGGCTTGCGCTCGCGTCGCTGCTGCTGATGCTAGGCGCACTCGCCTCGTGCGCGCCGCCCGACACCCAGAACGCGCATGCGCTGCTTGGCGCGTGGGTCGGCTCGGTCACGTATCAAGGCGAGAGCACGCCGCTCACGCTCGAGATCATTCCAGAGGCCGACTCGCTTGCCGCCACCTTTGGCGCGCCCGAACTCGGCGTGTCGCGTGCGGCGATCGCGCACTTCTCGTATGCGAGGCCGCGCGTGCATTTCGTAGTGGCGGCTACCATCGATACGCTGGCGTTCGACGGCTACTTCCGCCGCGGCATCCTGGTGGGCGTCGTGACTTCACGCGCGATCCCCACTACCGAGCGGCTCGTGCTGCTGCCGCAGTTCGGCTTTCACCGGCCGCAGAAGAAGCTCGAGCTGGCCGGCGTCGACAGCACCTACAACGCGCCCGCGCCGCAATCGCAGCTGCCGCCGGCCACGCCGCGAGCGGACTCCCTGGCCACCTGGCTGCGCTCGCGCTAGGGGCTGCCGCGCGGTAACGTGCGCGCCATGTCCACTCCCGAGAGCTTCACACGCGCATTCGGCGCGCCTCGCGCGCTCATCGGCATGCTCCATGTGGGCGCGTTGCCGGGTACTCCTCGCGCGCACGAGCCGCTCGCCGCGCTCATCACCCGCGCGGTCGCCGAAGCGCGTGTTTATCAGGGCGCCGGCTTCACCGCCTTGGCCATCGAGAACATGCATGACCGCCCGTATCTCAAGGGCACGGTCGGCCCCGAGATCGTGGCCGCCATGACCGCCATCGGCAGCGCCGTACGCCGCGAGGTGCCGCTGCCGCTGGGCGTGCAGGTGCTGGCCGGTGCCAATCGCGAGGCGCTCGCCGTGGCGCTGGCGTGCGGTGCGAGTTTCGTGCGCGCTGAAGGGTATGTGTTCGCGCATGTGGCCGACGAAGGACTGATCGAGGCGTCGTCGGGCGAGCTGCTGCGCTATCGCCGCGCGATCGGCGCCGAGCACATCGCGGTCCTCACCGACATCAAGAAGAAGCACTCGGCGCATGCGATCACCGCCGACGTGTCGCTGGTCGAGACCGCGCAGGCGGCCGAGTTCTTCCTGGCCGACGGCGTGGTTGTCACCGGCTCCGCCACCGGCGTGGCTGCGTCTGCAGCCGAGGTGCGCGATGTCGCCGCGGCGGTGGACATCGGCGTGTTCGTGGGCTCGGGCCTGACGCCTGCGAATGTGGGCTCGTTCATGAGCGCGCATGGGTTCATCGTGGGCAGCAGCGTCAAGCAAGGCGGCCTGTGGTCGAACGCGATCGATCCCGCCGCGTGCGCCGCCATGGGCCGCGCCTTCGCGGCGCTCGGCGCGTGAGCGGCCGCACCGTGATGCGCGCGCGATGAGTCCGGCGCCCGACCTGGTGCTGCTCGGCAACCTGCTGGTCGACGACATCGTCTACGGCGATGGCCGCACGCGGATCGCCGAAGCCGGTGGCGCGGCGCTGCATGCCGCGTTCGCTGCCACGCTCTGGGGCGCGCACGTAGGCCTCGTCTGTCCGCTGGGCGAGGACTACCCGGCGGCGGCGCTCGACGCGTTGCGCGCGCACGGTGTGCGGCTCGAGGGCTTGGCGCCGTTGCACGGCCCGGGCGTGCGCGCGTGGATCCTGTACGAACCTAGTGCCCGCCGCATCGTGCACCGGCTGGGTTGCCCGTCGCACGAAGCCGCCTCGCCCACATTCGCGCAGATCCCGCATGAGTGGCTTGGCGCGCGCGCATTCCATCTGGCGCCCATGCCGCTCGTGCGCCAGGCAGCGCTCGTGCAGGAGTTGCGCGCGGGCGGTACCGCCAACGCGTTCATCAGCGTGGACCCGCATCATCCCGTGACGCTCGAGACGTTGCCACGGTGGCGCAAGGTCCTTGATCAGGTCGATGCGTTCTTTCCCAGCGACGACGAGTGGCGCTTGAGTGAGGCGGGCGCCGACGCGCGTGAATCGTTCGCGACACTCGCAGGCGGCCGACTGCGATACGTGCTGCACAAGCGCGCCGCACACGGCGGGACGCTTTACGATGCCACGAGCGGCGAGTTGCACGAGTGGTCCGCGCGCGCCGAGAACGTGATCGACCCCACCGGCGCGGGCGACGCATTCGCGATGGGCTTCGTGAGCGCCATCATCGGCGGCCACAACGTGCGGCAGGCGCTGGAGCGCGCGCGGGTCAGCGCCAGCTTCGCGCTCGAAGGCTGGGGTAGCGAAGGACTGGCGCGCGCCACACCCGCGGCGGCACAGGCCCGGCTTGCGGCATGGGCCACACAGGAGAGTGCAACGTGAACGAGATCTTCTGCATCGCCCAAGGCGTCGCCCGCGCGCTGGCTGCACATGCGCCCGTCGTGGCGCTCGAGACCACCGTCGTCACGCATGGCTTGCCGCACCCGGACGGTGTGGCCGCGGCGCTCGCGCTCGAGGCCGAAGTCACCGCGGCCGGCGCGGTGCCGGCCACGATCGGCGTCCTCGATGGCTTGGTGCATGTGGGCATGGACGAAGCGCAACTCGAACGCTTGGCCACCACGCCCGGAGTGGCCAAGCTCAACCTGAGCAACTTCGCTGGTGTGCTCGCGAGCGGTGCCGCGGGGTCCACCACCGTCGCGGCAACGATGTTCGCGGCGCATCAGTGCGGCATCGCGGTCTTCGCGACCGGCGGTATCGGCGGCGTGCATCGCGGCGCGTCCGAGACGGGCGATATCTCGGCCGACCTCACCGCGCTCGCGCGCATCCCCGTCGCCGTGGTGTGCGCGGGTGCCAAGGCGATACTCGACCTGCCGCGCACGGTCGAGATGCTCGAGACGCTCGGCGTGCCCGTGTATGGCTATCGCACGCGCGAGTTCCCGGCGTTCTACCGCCGCGAGAGCGGCTTGCCCGTGGACCTGGCGTTCGACGATCTGGCGCTGCTCGCGCGCGCGATCCGCATGCATGTGGAGCTTGGTTTCGGCACCGGCACGCTGGTCGCCAACCCGGTGCCCGAGGCCGACGCCATGCCGCTCGACCTGTATGAGAGCGCGCTTCGCACCGCACTGGCGGCCGCTGCGACCGAAGGCGTGCGTGGCCGCGCCGTGACGCCGTTCCTGCTCGATCGCATGCGCGCGATCACCGGCGGCGAGAGCGTGCGCGTGAACCTGGCGCTGCTGCGGAACAACGCGAAAGTGGCCGCGCGATTGGCCGCGCTTCTCGCCGAGCCGTTGCGCGGCGCCTGACGCCGCCCGGACAAACACGGCGCGCCCGCGTGGGCGCGGCTGCGCTCGGTCGCACGTTCGTCCGCGTTCGTCGCTGGCCTCACCCGCAGCGCGAGTGATGCGGGCACATTGGTCGCGCGCTGCAACTTCATGCCGCGAGGCCGCGTAGGCCTATCAGCGCCCAACACTCATCCGTTGCTTCCGGAATCCGTTTCCAACCCGGCCGCGATCCGGGCTGTCCAATCCAGCCGAAACCGGCATGCCCACCGGTCCCGGAGCTCCCCGATGAAGACCCTCGTCCCCGCCCTGTTGTTGCTTGCTGCCTGCACGTCGATCGTGATCGCCGCGCCCACGCCTGTTCCACCGGTGCGCGCCGTGCGCACGAACGCGCCGATCGTGATCGACGGCGTGCTCGACGAGCCGATATGGAAGAGCGATAACGCCACCACCGCATTCCATCAGAGCGATCCTTCGCCGGGTGCGCCGGGCACGCAGCAGACCGAGATCCGCATCGCCTACGACGACGAGGCCATCTATCTGGGCGCGCGCATGTACGACACCGCGCCCGATTCGATCGTGGCGCGCCTCGCGCGACGCGATGTGAGCATCGCCTCGGATCGCGTGAGCTTGTACCTGGACCCGTTCCACGACCATCGCACGGGTTATTACTTCATGGTGAATGCGGCCGGCACCGTGTATGACGGCACCATCTCGAACGATGGCTGGGACGACGGCTCGTGGGACGGCGTCTGGGACGCGAAAGTGCATCGCGACCTCCAAGGCTGGACCGCCGAGATGCGGATCCCGTTCTCACAACTGCGCTTCCGGGCGGCGGACCAGATGGTGTGGGGTGTCAACGTTCGCCGGGTACTGCCGCGCGCGAACGAAGAGGACTTCCTCATCTTCCCGCCGCGCGGCGAGAGCGGCTTCGTGTCGTGGTGGCCGGAGCTGCATGGTCTCGATGGCGTGCACACGAGCCGCCACATCGAGGTCCTGCCGTACGCCACGACCAAGGCCGAGTACCTGGACCACTCGCCGGCGGACCCTTTCCACGACGGTTCGCGCTACCGGCCCGCCGCCGGCGCCGATCTGCGCACGAGCCTGGGCAACAACCTCACGCTCAATGCCACCATCAATCCCGACTTCGGCCAGGTCGAGATCGATCCGGCCGTGGTGAACCTGTCGGACGTCGAGACATTCTTCGATGAGAAGCGTCCGTTCTTCACTGAAGGCAATGGCGTCTTCCACACCGGCAACAACGGCGCGAATGACTATTGGAACTTCAACTGGCCCGATCCGGCGTTCTTCTACTCGCGCCGCATCGGCCGCGCGCCGCAGCGCGACCTGAGCGGCTACGATTTCGCCGACCCGCCCTCGGGTACGCACATCCTGGGCGCCGCCAAGATCACCGGCCAAGTCGCGCCCGGCTGGAACGTGGGCACCGTGCAGGCGCTCACCTCGCGCGAGTGGGCCGATGTCTCCGCGAGCGGCGAACACTCGCGCCTGGAAGTCGAGCCACTCACGTACTACGGCGTCTACCGCTTCCTGCATGAGGGCAAGGAGTCGCGACGCGGCATCGGTATGAATTCCAATCTCACACTGCGCGATCTGCACGAACCGGCGCTCGCATCCCAGCTCAACCGTGCGTCCACCATGACTGCGGTCGATGGTTGGACGTTCCTCGACCACGACAAGACGTGGGTGGTCTCGGGATGGGGCGCGGGCTCGTACGTGACCGGTGAGGCCAGCCGCATCGCCGCGCTGCAGCAGGATCCGCGTCACTACTACCAGCGGCCCGATGCTTCGTATCTGCACTTCGATCCCAACGCGACGTCGCTCAGGGGCTACGGCGGACGGCTCTGGCTCAACAAGCAGAATGGCGCGATCCTCGCGAATAGTGCCATCGGCTTCATCTCGCCGGGTTTCGAGAACAACGATCTGGGCTTTGTGTGGCGTTCGGACCTGATCAACGCGCACACGGGCTGGGGCTATCAGTGGAACAAGTCGAACCACTGGCGCCGCTACGCGAACGTGCTCGGAGCGACTTTCGCGAGTTGGGACATGGGCGGCACGCACACGCAGCAGGGCTTCTTCCTCAAGGGCCGGTTGGAACAGCAGAACGGCTTGAGCTGGAGCAACACTCTCAACTATGGCACGCGTGCCATGTCCGCACGCGCCACGCGCGGCGGGCCGTACATGATCGAGCCGTCGTACTACTCGTACTCGGCGCATTTCGATTCCGACAGCAAGCGATCGCGCTTCTACGCGATCGACGTGAACGTCGCGGGCGACGAGTTCGGCTCGCAGAACACGTCGTTCAACCCGAGCTTCACGTGGAAGCCCAGCTCCAATGTCTCGCTGGAGGCGGGACCCAGTTTCGAGCGCAATATCGTTGATGCGCAATATGTCGAAGCGCTCACCGATGCGGGGAACACGGCCACGTTCGGCAAGGACTACCTGTTCGCGCATCTGGACCAGTCCACGGCTGCGGCCTCGATCCGTGTCGACTACGCGGTCACGCCGGCGCTGAGCGTGCAGTTCTACGCGCAGCCGCTCATCTCTTCGGTGCGCTACACGGGCTATCGCACGCTCGCACGGCCGCGCACGTACGAGTTCAACACGTTCGACGCAGCGGCAGCGGGTATCGACCGCGACTTCACGTTCCGCACGGTGCGCGGCAACGCGGTCATACGCTGGGAGTATCTGCCCGGCTCAGCGCTGTTCGTCGTGTGGACGCAGACGCGCACGGGCTTCAGTTCCGATGGCGAGTTCCGTCTGCACGAGTCGCTCTCGGATGTGGCGCGCGTGAAGCCCGACGACGTGTTCCTGATCAAGGTCTCGCGCCACTTCGAACTGTAGCGCGGTCGTTCACAAGGGGCGCCAAAGCCGCTTTCGGGGGATCGCGGTGAGGCGACGGAGGCCCGGTCAGACGACCGGGCCTTCCGTGTGACTGCGCGTGCCAGTGGTACCGCGCGTGTCAGCGGTTCGGGTTCTGCATCAGGTCCAGCATGCCCACGTCGCGGCCGCTGGCGCCGCGGCCCGAAGGCCCATCGGGCACCGCGTCGCCTTCGCCCGGCGCGAGGAACAGGTTCTTCTCCAGCCCATGCTGGCGGTCGTACAGGTCGCGGTAGCGGCCGTGTGACACGTAGAGCTGGTCATGGTTGCCGCGCTCGACGATGCGGCCGTCCTCCACCACGAGGATCTGGTCCGCGCGGCGGATCGTCGACAGGCGGTGCGCGATCACGAACGTCGTGCGGCCGGCCATCAGGTGATCGAGACCGGCTTGGATGAGCGACTCGCTCTCGGAATCCAAGCTCGACGTGGCCTCGTCCAGGATCAAGATCCTGGGATTCGCCAGGATCGCGCGCGCGATGCTCACGCGCTGGCGCTGCCCGCCCGAGAGCTTCACGCCACGCTCGCCCACGATCGTGTCGAGCCCTTCGGTGAAGCGATCGGCGAACTCATCCACGCGGGCGATGCGGCACGCCTCGCGGATCTCGGGTTCTGTCGCCTCCGGCCGCGAGAACGCCACGTTCTCGCGGATCGTCCCAGCGAACAAGAATGTGTCCTGCAGCACCACGCCCAGTTGCGTGCGGAACGAATCGAGCTTGGCGGTCGATAAATCCGTGCCGTCGACGCTCACCATGCCTTGGTTCGGCGCATGGAACGCGGATACCAATCCGATGATGGTCGACTTCCCCGAGCCCGAGGAGCCCACGAGTGCCGTCACCGTGCCCGGCGGGGAATCGAAACTCACGTCATGCAGCACCGGCTTGCCGGTCTCATAGGCGAAGTCGACGTGAGCGAACTTCACGTCACCGCGGATCACCGGCAGCGTTACCGTGCGCTTGGGGTCGGCGTCCTCGGGTATCTCACTGAGGACCTCGCGCGTACGCTCAAGACCCGCGAGCGCCTCGGTGAGCTGTGTGCCGATGGCGACGATCTGGAAGATCGGCGCGATCAGGAAGCCCAGGAAGAGCGTGTATGAGAAGTATCCGCCCGGCGTGAGCGTGCCCTTCAAGATACCGCTTGCGCCGAAGTACATGATCACCGCGCCGACCAAGCCTAAGAGCAGCGAGCTCGACAGCTGCATCACCGACTGCGCGGTGAGCGTGGCCAGCACGTTGTCGAGCAGGCGCTTCACACCCTCGGCGAACACGTTCTGCTCGCGCTTCTCGGCGTGGTAACCTTTCACGGTACGGATCGCGCCGAGCGATTCGGTGAGGCGGCCCGTGACGTCGGCGGAGATCTTGCCGCGCTCGCGGAAGATCGGACGCATCACGGTGAACGCGCGGCTGAGCACGATCGAGAAACCGATCAGCACGCTTGCGGCGATGAGCGTCATCGTGGCGTTGATCTGCAGCAGCACGACCAACGAGAGCCCGGCGGTGAGCAATCCGCCCGCGAACTCTACAAGCCCGGTGCCGATCAGGTTCCGCACGCCTTCGACGTCGTTCATGATCCGCGAGACGAGCGCGCCGGTCTTGTTGCTGTCGTAGAACGAGACGGGCAGCCGCGAGATGTGCGCCTGCACGCGCCGGCGCATCTCACCGATCAGGCGTTGAGCCTCTTTGGAGAGCAACTGGGTGAGTGCGAACGATGACGCGCCCTGAACAAGCGTGGCCGCCACCACCACCAGCACGAGCGGCGGCAGCAACTCGGGATGCGTGCCGCTATGCGGAGTGGTGCCATACAGGTGGCGCAAGGGCGCCCACGCATGGTCCAGCATGTCGGTGCGAACCGGCAGGCTGTTCGCGGCCGGCGCGGGCGCGCCGCTGCGCATGCCGAGCACGTCGTCGAAGAGGAACTTGGTCGAACCCGGCAGCACCAAGCCGGTGACGCGGTTCACGATCATGAGCAGAAAGCCCAGCGCGAGCATGCCCCGGCGGGGCCGGATCAGCTCCCAGACCATAGGCCACACGGTCCTGAGCGAGACGGGCTTCTTCGGGTCAGCGGGGGCGATGGCAGGACGCGGCGCGGTTGCGCTCATGCGAGGGGGTTCTCCTTGGGTAGAGCCGCATCATAGAGTCCTGGGTATGGATGCGGCCAGCGCGGCCCGGGAGCGGCATTCCCGGTGTCGCCGGTGGCGTGACGCACGCAGGCGTCGCCGCTATACTCGCGATTCACCCACGAAAGTGCCGCCAGAGAAGGAATTCCCGTGAGCCTCGTCTCCCAACTTCGTCTTCGTGATCCGCTGGTCGAGAGCGCCCGCCAGAAGCTGGCCGCCGGCGACCACCTGACCCAGCCTGACGGCATCCGGCTGTTCGATGCCGACGTCATGGAGCTCGGCCGCCTCGCCGACGCATTCGCGCGCGACAAGCATGGCGACCGCGTCTTCTTCACCGTGAATCGTCAGCTTAATCCCACGAACGTCTGCGTGCTCGCTTGCAAGTTCTGCGACTACGCCAAGAAGCCGGGGGCCGAGGGCGCGTACACGATGACGAAGGAGCAGATCCTCTCGCACGTGGACCCCGAGATCACCGAGATCCATATCGTCGGCGGGCTGCACAACAAGTGGCGGTTCGACGACTATCTGAACATCATCCGCTGGGTCAAAGAGAAGAAGCCCGACCTGAGCGTGAAGGCATACACGGCTGTGGAGATCGACTTCTTCTGCCGCCTCACCAAGAAACCGGTGGAGTGGGTGCTCACCGAGCTCAAGAACGCAGGCCTCGATGCGCTGCCCGGTGGTGGCGCCGAGGTGTTCAGCGAGCGCGTGCGCCGCGAACTCTTTGGCCAGAAGATCGGCGGCCAGCGTTGGCTCGAGATCCACGAGATCGCGCATCAGCTGGGGATCCCGAGCAATTCCACGTTGCTGTATGGCCACATCGAGACGCGCGCCGAGCGCGTGCAGCACATGATCGACCTGCGCGAGCTCGAGATGCGCGCGCCGGGTTTCTTCGCGTTCATCCCGCTCGCTTTCCAACCCGGCACCACGGGCCTCGTGCGCCGGCAGGCTTCGGCGATCGAGGATCTCAAGACGATCGCGATCTCGCGCCTGATGTTCGACAACGTGCCGCATGTGAAGGGCTACTGGATCATGCTGGGCCAGGACACCGCGGCGGCCGCCATCAACTTCGGCGCCAGCGATCTTGATGGCACCATCGGCCAGGAGAAGATCGCGCACGCGGCGCTCGCCAAGAGCCCGGTCGGCATGGCCGAGATGGGGATGGTCCAGATGATCCGCGAAGCTGGCAAAACGCCGGTGCAGCGCGACGCGCTGTATCGCGTGATCCGCGAATATCCGCTCGAAGCGGCCACGGCCGCCGCAGCATCCGCCTGACCCACACCGGAGGTGGCAACATGGCGCACGTTCATTCACCCGGCTTTCTTGCGCTCGTCCACGATGCGAAATCGCGCGTGAGGGAGTTCTCGATCGACGAATTCGTGAAGCGCTTGCAGGGCGGCGAGCAGTTCATCGTGCTCGACACCCGCGAGGACCACGAGTGGGCGCAGGGCCATCTGCCCGGCGCGCATCACATGAGCAAGGGCACGATCGAGCGCGATATCGAAGCCTCGATCCCGCAGAAGGACGCGCCGATCGTGTGCTACTGCGGCGGGGGTTTTCGCAGCGCGCTCGTGATCGACAACCTGCAGAAGATGGGCTACACGAACGCGATCTCGCTCGATGGCGGCTGGCGCGGCTGGAACGAGCGCGGACTTCCCGTAGCGGTGTCGGATGCGGCCGGCGAGCCGATCGTCCAGAAATGATCACCGAACTCAAGGGCTTCGCGCTCGTCTTCGGGACCACGCACGGCTTGCTCCATCGCGCGCTCGAAGGTGTGAACGACGCCGATGCAGCGCAGCGCGTGGGAATGCAGAACTCCATCCTGTGGGTCGCGGCCCACACGGTCGCCGTGCGCCAGAGCTTCCTGCGCGGCTTGGGCAGCGCCGCCGAACTGTCGTGGGCGAGCCAGTTCCCGCGCGGCGGCAAGTACGAGGACGTGCGCGATTGGCCGACGATCGCCGACGTGCGCGCTCGCTGGGATGAAGTGCATACGGCATTCATGGCGCAGCTCGAGACCATCACCAGCGAGCAGGCAGCCGCCGAGACGCGCATCCCGGGCCTCGACAAGACGATCCTTGGCGTGGTCGGGCTGGCCGCGATGCACGACGCGTATCACGTGGGCCAACTGGGCACGCTGCGCCGCAACTTCGGGCTCGACCGCCTGGTCGGCTGAAGCGCGAGGCCGCGCGAGGCCGTGCGCGACACGCTACACGCGCGCGCCGCGCAGGTGCGGTGACAGCGCTGAACGGCTAGAGTGGCGGCCCGCATCAGCGCTCCCGCTCCCGTCACCGGAGGCTTCGTGTTCGAGTCGTCCTCGCCGCTCTTCCACGCGCAGAAATACGATGATCCACAGCGCGTGCTCGAAGCGGTGTTCGGCTATCGCGAGTTCCGCCCGGGCCAGCGCAAGATCATCGACGCTGTTCTCACCGGCCGCGACTGCATCGGCGTCATGCCCACGGGCGCCGGCAAATCGCTCACGTTCCAGGTGCCGGCCAAGATCATGGACGGTGCGATTCTCGTATTGAGCCCGCTCATCTCGCTCATGAAGGACCAGGTCGACGCTCTCGTGCGACTGGGTTACCGCGCGAC
>JANYBS010000209.1 GCA_025360715.1 Candidatus Eiseniibacteriota bacterium
GTTCTTCATGTCCTTGAAGCCGAACTGCACGTTCGTGTCACCGCCGCGCTCGTCGCCGAACATCTCGAGCCCGCGCGGCAGCCACTTGTTGAGCGCGTGCTGCATCATGCTCATGGTCGTGAACACGTCGCCGGTGGCGGCTTTCATGGCCCAGCGCCGCATGGGGATGACGCCGGCGGCCAGATGGAACGCTTCTTCGCGCAGCATGGGCGGCATGCTGTCGGCCATGGGCTTGTACGCACAGACCTTCTGCATGGTGAGCTGATACTTGCCCACGCGGTCGATGCACGCGGCGAAGACGACATTGTCGGTGTAGGAGTCGTAGTCCAGGTTGAATGCGTCGAGCACGTGACTACCGGTGGTCATCGAAAGGATCTCTTCGACCATCTGCTCGCCCGTCACGCCGCCGCTCACCGAGCTCCAGTCTTCCGACAGCAGCAGGTGCAGCATCTGGTAGCCGTGGCGCAGTTCCTCGGCCATCACGCGCATCGTCCAGAACTTGTCTTCGTCCTCGGGCGCACGATCGATGGTGCCGGCATGCTGCTGGATGGAGCCGAATTCAGTGGAGGCCTGCGCCTTGATGATCGCCAGCAGGTGCTTGGCCTGTTCCTCGGTCATCTCGTTGGGCTTGAGCCGCTTCTTCTCGCCCTTGAACTCACCGATCTGTATCGTGTCGGTGGTGCCCACTTCGAGCTTGGCGCACAGGCAGAACTGCTCGTCCTTGGGGAAGTACTTGTCCCAGTACTTCTGCAGCAGGTCGTAGTCCTTGAAGTTGTGGTGCTGCCAGTGCTCAACGGCGTCGTGATACTTCTTCGGCAGTTCGTACTGATCGACTTTGATGGCCATTTCGATGTCGTCCTTTAGAGCTGCCGCTCAAGAGCGGTGAGGGGCGAATCGCCGAAGCCGATCGCCTTCAAGAAGCCGGTCACTGCCGTATCGTTCGTATCGACCAACGTGCGCACACTCTTCGCGCCCTCCGCGCGGAAGTGCGCGCAGGCGGCGTCGAACAGCTTGCGGCCCAGGTCTTTGCCGCGGTGGTCCGGGTCGATGCCGAAGCGCTCGATCCAGCCACTGGGTTCTTCCAATCCGAATTCCCCTGCGCGGCAATCACCCAGCATGAAGCCCACCACATTGCCGGCGACTTCGGCCACCTGCGAGGCGCCCGGGTCCCGGCGGGTATAGAACATCACCCGCTGTTCCCAGATATCCGGACGATAGATGCCGGTGATCTTCTCATCGATTCGCACGATGCCGGACAGATCGAGCTCATCGAGTGGCCGGATACGGACGTCGGCTGTGACTTCGGGCATGGGTCGACTCCATGGGAAGGTGCGAGCGGGGCCAAACGCCGAGGAAATTACCAGCTTTAGGCCCGCCGCGCAGCCCCGGCTGGCCGACCCGGCCGTCTGAGCGCCCGTCTGCCGGCTTGATTCGCGCCGCTCACCGCGCATAATCGCGTCCGGGTGGCCTGCCCCGGCCCCCCGGGACCCACTTTTCGCGCAGCACCGTCGATTCGCCCGCTCACCCGCCGGAGGACCATGAGCACCCCCGAAGGCTCTCCGTCATTGCGCGCCCTGCCGTTGCTGGTCGGCGCGCTGGTGCTGGCGTCGAGCCCGTGGCTCGTGAGCCTGTACGCCAATGGCGAACTGGCAAGCTCGCCGCGCGGCCTGGTGTCGTCGCTGGTGGCTTCGGCCTTCGCGGTGGGCTTTGGCATCTGGGTGATCGTACTGCTGCGCCGCGAGCGGGGCATGACGCAGCGCCACCTGAGCGATCTGGAATCGCTCACCATGACGGACCCCCTCACGGGCCTAGGCAACCGCCGCGCTCTTGAGCGCGACCTGGCCAAGGCCATGCTGCGGTCGCGGCGGCTGGACCACGCGCTCACGCTGCTGTTCGTGGACGTGGACCATCTGAAGAGCGTGAACGACCGCTTCGGCCACGCCGTGGGCGATGAGACGCTGCGCGTGGTCGGCAATGTGACGCGTTCGTGTTCGCGCGAAGGCACTGACAGCGGCTATCGCGTGGGCGGCGACGAATTCGTACTCATCGTGCTCGCCGGCCGCGGCGGCGCCGAGGTGCTGGCGCGCCGCATGCAGCAGGGCTTCGCGGCGCGCTCGCCGCACGAGACCACGATGAGCTTGGGCGTGGTCGAATGGGACGGCGCCATGTCGGCCGGCGAGCTGATCAACGAAGCGGACCGCCGCATGTACGAGGCCAAGCAGCAGCAGCAGGGCCGCACCCGCGTCCGCCGCGTGTGATGCCGCCGCCGCGCGCACGGTCGCTGGCCGCGGCCTCGGCGCTGTTGGCGATGCTCGCGTTCGTCTCGCTCGCTGCGGCCGCCGTCTGTTATCACGCGGGTCCGCTGCCATCGAAGACTGGCGCGCCTTCGGTCGCGGGCAGCGACCCTGAGCCCAACTGCACCGAATGCCACGTGACCTTTGGCGAGACCGGCCAGATCCCGAACTTGAACACGCCGGGCGGCGCGATACGCATATTCGATCTGCCGCATTCGTATCGCCCCGGCAACACCTACGCGGTGCGCGTGCAG
>JANYBS010000219.1 GCA_025360715.1 Candidatus Eiseniibacteriota bacterium
CCAACTCACCAACACTCGCAAGCCGGCCCCTACGCATCCATGGAAGGGCCGACACCCCACGCCACCTCAGCCACCGGCTTGAGCCGGGGGGCGGACATAATCACGTTGCAGTTAGGCGGACACTTTCACGTTGCAGCGACATGCCACGCGCGCCGCCCAGCCGGGCTCAGCGCAGGACGACGATGCGGCCGCTCACGCGCCGGCCTGCGACCTCGGCGCCCACCATGTACAGCCCCGGCGCCAGGTTCGCGGTCTCGAGTGTGAGCGACGTCGGCGCGGCGCTGGCCGCTCCGCGATATAGCGAGCGCACGGCGCGGCCACTCACGTCGTAAAGGTCGGCGCGCGCCGATCCGTAGGCAGGCCACACGATACGGAACGCGGTCGGGCCGCGCGCCGGCGTGCGCGCGAACGTGATGCCGGGCCGCAGCGGCGTCAGCGCTCCGCCCACGCCCGTGCTCACCGTGCTCGCCAGACTCAGCTTGACGCCTGCGGGGTACACGCGCACGGCGGGGATCGTGACGGTGCCATCGGCGGCCACCGTGACCGAGCCGATCTGGATGAAGGCGTTATCGCTATTGCGCACCACCAGGTAGATGATCTCGTTGCCAGGTGAAAGCGCGAAGTGCTGCAAGCGCCGCGGCGTGACGTCCATGGTCGCCGAGTCCGGCGGCGCAAGGACGCGGTCCTGCAACTGCAGCGACTTGAGCTGCAGCCCCACGCTCCAGCGCAGCGGCGTATCGGTCAGCAGCGAGTCCCACTGCACGTAGCCATGGATGGTGCCGAGCATGGCGCCGTGGTTGTACACACCATCGCCCGGATCGTCATCGGTGCTGCAGTTCGAGATGGCCGGGTAGCTGCGGTCGTTGCGGTAGCGGTACAGCAGGCGCGGATCGCGCTGCGGCTGCCACAGCGGCGTCGTGGCGGGTTCGTGCGCGGCGTCTTCCCAGAAGAATGCGCCCCCGCGGCGCGCGTTGTTCATGGCGGTGTAGAATGGCAGATTGAGCGCCCAGCCCATGACCGAGTCGCGCTTGCCGACGAACGTGAGGACCGGCGGGAGTTCCGGCTGCGTGGGATCCGCGGCGCGCGCGGTCTCGTTCAGTTCGTCGTAGATGCCGCGGCCCGCCACGGTGGGCAGGTTCATCGCCAGCGTGCCCCAGAGTTTCTCGATTTCCTTGCGCAGCGAACCGTTCGGTCCGAACTGGCAGGCCGTGTCGGGATCGGACGTGAATGAGAGATCGATATTCCCCACGTTCGAGATACCGGCGGCGAACCGCGAGCCATGGTGGAACAGCAGGTTCGTGGTGCCGACGCCGCCCATGGAATAGCCGTACACGAACACGCGGCCGGGATCGATGTTGAACGTGCGCAACGCCCAATCCATGCAATAGAGCTCGCGGCGTACCGTGTAGTCCACGACCGTGCCGGTGGTGACCGGGCCCGTGAGCGTGGCACGTTCGTCGACTGCGCTCGAGTATCCGTACCAGAACGTCTGCGCCGTGTTGGGTAGATAGTCATCGAGCGCGAGGACGTACTCGCCCGGCGTGTGCGTGCCGGCGTAACTCTCGAGGAAGTTGCCGCCGCGGTGGTGCAGCGGGATCAGCAGCGACGTCGCCCCGAACTGGGTCGCTGGGCGCACGATGCCATGATCGAACGCCAGACCCTCGCGGTTCGCCATCGCCTGCACGAACGGTGTCGCGTGTGCGCTCACGAAGGTGGTCCACACCGGCATGCTGATGCCTTGCACGGTCAGGGTGCGCTGGTAGACCGGGCGCGCCATCGCCACGGTCTCGCTCACGGGGGAGTCGGTCGCCGTGCTGCCCGGCGCGACGGTCCGATCCTCGGCGAACAGCCCATTCTGCGCGCTTACCTGATAGTAGCGTTCGCCGGTGGAGGCGGGCGTGTATACGAACAGCCCGCGCGCCGGATCCAGCGGCGTCGCGAGCGAGTCCGTCGCGTAGGTGATCGTCTGCCCGAGCAGGCTGGAGAGGCGCTTGTCGGTGGCGCTCGAATCCCCCACCGCGCCCAGCAGCGTGGCGTCCTCCAGATCCAGGCTGGTGGCGATCGCGTGCGGCGCGCTGTAGATCCGGTACGTCCAGCCGGTGCCTGCGGGGGGCGACCATGTGAGGAACGTCTGGCCATCGTGTTGGATCGCCTGCACCGCGGAGACATGCGTGCCGGCGGGCCCGCTCAGGTCCACGATCGCCGCTGCGATATCCATGCCTTGGCTCGCCAGCGCCCGTGAATCGCTCCAGGCCACGCAGGCGCGACCCAGCGCATCCGTGGTGATCGCGATATCGCTGCGCTCTCCGCCGGCGTCGCAAACCGGCGTACCACCCGCTGCCCAGAGCGCCGGCAACGCCCCGTCTGCCGCCAACCGCTGGGCGTAGAGGTCGCGTGTCACCGGCAGACCGCGCCGGCTGTCGAGCCAGGTCACCACGATGCCGCCTTGCCCATCCGCGGCGAGCTCAGGCGTGACCTCGGCCCCGACGCCGTTGCATGCGCGCAAGCCGTCCACCGGCCAGCCGCTCACCGCTACGCCGCTCACGTCCAGATGCTGCGCATATACGGCCGGCACGCCCACGATACGCGTGTCCTGCCACACGTAGAAGTCACCCCCTGCCGCATCCCGCAACATGCGCACACGCGCCTGGTCGCCGTTGGGCGGCGGAGCGATGGTGCGACCGTCCAAGGGCCAGCCGGCGGTGGGTGCCCCCGAGGCATCGAGGTGCTTGGCATACACGCGCGCCGGGCCGCCGCGGCGGTCCATCCATGCGGCGTGCACGCCGCCGCTGCCGTCGGCCAGGATCTGCGGCGCGAACTGCGAGCCCGTGGCGGTGCAGAGCGGTACGCCGCCCGCGGGCCAGCCGCTTGCCGTGGTGCCATTGCCGGCCAGGCGGGCGATCATCACGTCGGGATTCACTCCGCGCATGTCCTGCCACGCCACGAAGACGCCGCCGGCGCCGTCACTGGCGAGGCTCGCGCGCGTCGAGTCGGGCACGGTCGCCGCCACCAACTGGCCTCCCACCGGCCAAAGGGGATCGACCGTGCCGTTGGGCAGCACATGGTGCATGAGCAACCGCGCAGGTGAGGTGAACTGATCGGTCCAGGCCACGAAGATGCCGCCCGCGGCATCCGGGGCGATCGCGGTGTTCACCTGATCGCCGAGCGCGAACTGTACGGCCAGTCCGTTCGCGGGAAAGCCAGCCGCCAGCTTGCCCGTCTTCGTCACGCGCGCGGTGTAGATATCGAACCCCTCGCCGGCGATGCAGCGCGCATCGCCCCAGGCGAGCCACGCGCCCGAGGTGTCGGCGAGCATCGCGAGGTCGGTCTTCTGGCACGTGATCGACGTGATGTTGTTGCCGCCCACCACCCAGCCGCTGGTGCGCACCAGGTCCCGATCCACATGCGTGAGCACGATGTCGGTGTTGTATCCCAGGCGCGCGTCGACCCAGCCCACGTAGGTGCCGCCCAGCCCATCGGCAGCGGAGACGGTCCCGGACTGATCGTGCGCAGCCGCGCAGAGCGGAATGCCATCGGCCGCGCACGCCAAGGCTGGCAGGAACGCGGCGATGAGCAGAGCAAGAAGTGGGATGAGCGCCGAGAACGGCCGAGGCGTCCGGGGGGACACGGGAATGGTTTCACTCCGGTGCGAGAGCGCCAAGCGGTCCTCCGCGGATCTGCGAGTCATGCAGTTCCTCGGGTGGAGACCAGTCAGGCGTGATGTTTCACCCCGCAATGGTACCGGGGGCATGCCGGATGCGGCCAGCGCGAAATGACGAGCGCGCCCGGGATGGGGGAATTCACCCGGCCGCGAGGCTCACGCGGTTCGCCGGTCCCGAACCTGCCGAAACGTCGCCACGGCGGTCACCACGAGCAGCGCTGCCAGGATCGAGAGGGCGACCGTGGCGTGTGTCGGGCTCACGGTGGCCCGGCCGCGCGGGTCGATGGCTTGGACGATCCCCAGGGCGGCATAGAACCAGCCCATGCGGTGGCGCTCGGATGCGAGTACGGCGCCGCCGCTGACCATGACGCCCGCGCAGGCCCACACGAAGGCTTCGGGAAATGGCACGTCGGAGCGGAAGCACAGGAAGAGCAACGCATAGCTCGCCATGACGCCCGCGACCTGGACTGCGCGATTCGGACTCTTGAGGAAGTTCACAGGCTCCTCCGCTCGCTCCCCTGCCAGCCGAGTTTGGCTTGCAGCGCTCGTAAGAATGGCCGCGCGGGATTCTCGATCACGCGCACGACCGCGGTCGACGACTGCATCTCCACGATATCATCCTTGGCCAGTTCGATCGGCTGCTGGCCATCGAGCACCAGCAGCGCGGGGCCGGGGCTGATCACGCGCGCGCTCACGACCGAGCCCGGCGCCAACACGAGAGAGCGGCTGCCCAGCGCGTGCGCGCAGGCGGGCGTCACCACCAGCGCATCCACGTCGGGCGCCACAAGCGGGCCTCCCGCCGAAAGTGAGTACGCGGTGGATCCCGAAGCGCTCGAGGCGATCAGGCCATCGGCCACCAGATGGCCCAGGTCGTGCCCCAGCGCCGCCACGCGCAGGTGGATCGCGGCGTAGCTCACGGCGCTGCGCACCACCGCATCGTTGAGCGCGAAGCCCTGCTGGCGCGCGCGGCCGCCGCGGGCGCGGCGGATGCTCGTCTCCACGCCGCGGCGCGTGGCCACCTGCCAGCGTCCGCTCAGCGTGGCCTTCACCGCGGCGTCCAACTCGTGGTCTTCCGCAGCTGCAAGGAATCCCAGGCCGCCCAGGTTCACCGGCAGCAGCACACCCTTGCGGCCCGCCATCACGCGACCGGCGGTGAGCACGGTCCCGTCGCCGCCCAGTGAGATCATAAGCTGGCACCAGCGACCCAGTCTCTCGACAGGCTCGCCGGCCACGCCCATCGCCTCGGCCAGGTCGTGATCGAAGCGGACTTCGAGACCGCGGCGTGTGAGAGAGGCGCGTAGCCGCGCGGCCTCGCTGCGAACCTGCGGGCGCCCCGTGTGGCCGACGATCGCGACGCGCGTGATGTTCATATCGAGAGGCACATCTAGGAGAACTGCTTGGCCGTGATCCGCACCCAGTCGCGCACATCGCGGTGGATGCCGTCGGCGTCCAGACCGCAATCGGCCAGCAGCTGGTCGCGCTTGCCGTGCAGCACGAAGTGCTCGGGCATCGCGATGCGGTGCACGGGCACGTGTTGCATGCCGTGACGGTCGAGGCATTCGGAGATCGCGCTGCCGAAGCCGCCCATGACGACGTTCTCCTCAACCGTCACGATGCGGCCGACGCTGCGCGCCAGCCCCACGATGGCGTGCTCGTCGAGCGGCGCCACGAAGCGCGCGTTCACGACCGTGGCCGAGATGCCGTCGGCTGCCAGCTTGTCGGCCGCGGCCAATGCCGGTGCGACCATGGTGCCCAGCGCGAAGATCGCCACGTCGCCGCCGGCGCGCAGCTGCTCCGACACGCCGATCTCGAGCACGGCGGGCGCGCGATCGGTGAGTTTGTCCTCTGGGATGGGAGACCGCGGATATCTGACCGCGACCGCGCCCTTGCCCTCCCACTTGGCAGCGGTCCAGAGCATGTCGCGCAGCTCTTCGCCGCTGCGCGGCTGCATGATCACGGTGCCCGGGATCATGCGCAGGTAGCCCACATCGAAGCAGCCGTGCTGCGGCGCGCCGTCCTCGCCCACGATGCCGGCGCGGTCGATGCAGAGCACGATCTTGAGCTCCTGCAGCGCCACGTCGTGGATGATCTGGTCGAAGCCGCGCTGCAGGAACGTGGAGTAGATGGTCGTGAGTGGCAGGATGCCTTCACATGCCAGGCCCGCGCTGAAGGTGACCGCGTGCTCCTCGGCCATGCCCACGTCGAAGAAGCGCTCGGGGAACTTCTTGGCGAAGTTCGTGAGGCCGGTGTTGTCGGTCATCGCCGCGGTCACCGCGACCGCGTTGGGGATGTGCTCACCGATGTAGCAGGCCATCTCGCCGAAGACGTGCGAATAGGTCTTCTTGGCACCCTTACTCGCTTGGCCCGAATCCGGGTCGAAGACGCCGATGCCATGGAACGTCGTCGCGTCGCCCTCGGCGGGCAGGTAGCCCTTGCCCTTGCGCGTGACCACGTGAAGCAGCACGGGCTCTTCGAAGCGCTTGAGGTCGCTGAGCGTTTCTTCCAGTACGTCCAGGTCGTGGCCGTCGATCGGGCCGAAGTACTTAAGGCCCATCTCCTCGAACAGGATCGTGGGCGCGACCATGTTCTGCAGGCCCTCTTTGATGCGTCCGGCGCCCTGTTGCGCGCGCAGGCTCTTGGGCAGCTTGCCCAGCAGCTCGTACACGTCCTTTTCGAACGCGCGGTAGATGCGGCTGGTCGTGAGCTTGGTCAGGTACCGGTGGATCGCGCCGATGTTCGGCGAGATGCTCATCTCGTTGTCGTTGAGGATGATGATGCAGCGCTTGCCCAGTTCGCCGGCGTTGTTCAGGCCTTCGAACGCCATGCCGCCCGTGAGTGCGCCGTCGCCGATCACCGCGATCACGTGATGGTCCTTGCCCTGAAGGTCGCGCGCCGCGGCAAAGCCCAGCGCCGCCGAGATGCTCGTGCTGCCGTGGCTCGTGCCGAAGGGGTCGTGCGGACTCTCGGCGCGGCGCGGGTAACCGGCAAGGCCGTCTTTGGTGCGCAGCGTGTCGAACTGTGGGTAGCGGCCGGTGAGCAGCTTGTGCGGATACGACTGGTGCCCCACGTCGAAGATGAGCTTGTCCGTCGGTGAGTCGAATACTCGGTGCAATGCAAGCGTGAGTTCGACAACACCCAAGTTCGGCGCCAAGTGACCGGCATTGCGCGCGACCGTCTGGATGATGACGTGGCGCATCTCGGCCGCGAGCTGGTCCAGCTGCTCGCGGGAGAGCTTCTTCACGTCTGCGGGCGACTGGATGTGCTCGAGCAGCGTCATAGAGGGTGGATCCGGTTCCAGAGAAGGGCGCTGAATACTCCCAGCGCGGCGCCGACGAAGACTTCGAATGGAGTGTGCCCCAGCAATTCCATGAGCCTCTGTGTATCGCTCTCGGCATGTTGGAAATGCCGCTCGATCAGCCGGTTCAGCACAGCCGCCTGACGGCCTGCGTTGCGCCGCAACCCAGCAGCGTCGTACATGACGATCAAGCTGAAGTAGAGCGTAACCCCGAACAGCAGCGACGTGAAGCCGTCATGCAAGCCTACGGCGGTGCTCAGGGCCGCCACCGAGGCGGAATGCGAGCTCGGCATACCCCCCGTTTCCACGAACCGGCGCAGGTTCCAGCGCCCGGTCTGGACGAATACGGCGATGCCCTTGTAGCCCTGGACCAGGAAACCCACGAGCAGAGCGACCCAGAACGTTTCCGTGACGACCTCCTCACCGGGGACCGGGCCGCAGCCCCGCCACTGCACTCACTTCATTCCGCCAGAATGTGCGGGCCACCTGCGGCGGGTGTCAAGACGCGGTCCAGCCGTTGTTCAGCGTTGCCGGTGAGCCGTGGCCTCGATGAGTTGCATCAGCAGCCGGGGACGCTCGCAAGTCAGCGAGATCGCGGCCTCGACGCGCTTCATGATGCGCTGCGCCTCGGCCGCGGCGCGCTTCTCGCCCACCGCCGCCGGCCATGTCGCCTTGCCGCGCGCGGCGTCCGTGCCGGCGCGCTTACCCAGATTCTTGAGCGAACTGCCCGCATTGAGCAGGTCATCGTGGATCTGGAACGCAAAGCCCATCTGCGTGCCGGCGGTCTGAAGCTTGAGCACGGTCCGCGCGCCGGCATCGCCGGCCAGCGCCCCCAGCGCGAGCGCTGCGCCCATGAGCGCGCCGGTCTTGCGCACGTGGATATCGCGCACGATCCGGGCGGTGGGCTTGCGGCCCTCGGCGGCGATATCAAGCGCCTGACCGCCCACGAGTTCGTTCGCGCCGGCCGCGCGGCTGAGCACGCGCACCGCTTCGAGCACGCGTGCCGGCGGCAGGCCGCCTTCGGCCAGACGCGTGAGTTCCTCGAACGCGAATGCCAGCAGCGCGTCGCCGGCGAGCACGCCCAGCGCCTCGCCGAACTTCTTGTGTGTCGTGAGCCGGCCGCGGCGGTAAACGTCGTCGTCCATCGCGGGCAGGTCGTCATGCACCAAAGAGAACGCATGCACGCACTCGATCGCGACCGCAGCCGGTATCGCGCGCTTCCAATCGCCGCCCACCGCCTCGCAGGCGGTGAGCACGAGCAGCGGCCGCAGGCGCTTGCCGGGTGACAACGCGGCGTAGCGCAGCGCGGCGCCGAGACGCCCCGGGCCGCCGGCGCGTTCGCGAACGGCGCGCGCGAGCGCGCGTTCGAAAGCGCTCAGGCGCTGCGCGAGCGCGCGATCGGTGGTCAGCGCCGGTGCGGCGGTGCGCTTCGCGGCAGCCATCAGAACGGCAGCTCGCCCGGAGTCGGCTCGTCGTCCTCGTCGTCCATGAGTTGCGTCGTGGGCTCTTCCCCTTCGCGCTCGGCCAGGCGCTCGATGCGTTTCTCGGCGTCGTCGAGTTGCGCGGTGAGCCCGCGCGAGAGCTTGACGCCCTCTTCGTAGCGCGCGATCGAGTTCTCGAGCGACAGTTCGCCGCTCTCGAGTTGCTCCACGATGGTCTCGAGGCGCTTCATGGCGTCCTCGAAGTTGGTGGCGGGTGCTTCAGCGCTCTTTTTCGGCGGCATGCTTCCCTCCCTTGGCGACCTTCTCGATCACGGCCTCGGCCTCGCCGCGCGCGAACTCGATGGTGACATGCGTACCCGCACCGAGCAGTTCGACGCCGCGCACGAGGCGGCCCTCGGTGGTGCGGACCAGGCTGTAGCCGCGGTCCAGAACGGCGCGCGGCGACAGGGCGCGCAGGCGGTCCTCCAGCGAAACGGTGCGGCGTCGCTCGCTCAGCACTTGCCCGACCACCGCGTTCGTCAGACGCCGCGAGGCCGCAGTGATACCCACGCGTTGCTCGCTCAGGCGCCGCGGGAACTCGCGCAGGCCGTAGGCGCGTGCGAGCGCATCGAGATTGCCGCGCAGCCGCACGAGCTGCGCGCGCATGGCATCGTCGATGCGTTCGCGCTGCAGATCGACCGTCTGCTGGAACGTGGCGAACAGGTCACGCACGCGCCGGAAGCCATACTTGGCCAGCAGCGATTCCAGATGCCGGCGGCGATCGTGCACAGCCTTGCGCGTGGCGCGGGCGGCGCGGCCTTGCAGTACATCGACGCGATGCTGCAGGTCCTTGGCGTCGCGCACCGCGATCTCGGCGGCATTGCTGGGCGTCGCCGCGCGCACGTCGGCGGCCAGATCTGCCAGCGTCGTGTCGACCTCGTGACCGACCGCGCTGATCACCGGAGTCCGCGAGCCGGCGATCGCGCGCACGACCGGCTCTTCGTTGAACGCCCAGAGGTCTTCGAGCGAACCACCGCCGCGGCCCACGATCAGCAGGTCCGCCTGGCCCCAGCGGTTGAAGCGGTCGATCGCCGCGGCGATCTCGGTTGCCGAACCCTGGCCCTGGACCTTGACCGGCGCGAGCACGATGCGGATCCCCGGCCACCGCGTACGTAAGACCTTCACGATGTCGCGGATCGCCGCGCCGACCGGCGAGGTGACCACTCCGATGGTGCGCGGGAATGCCGGCAGCGGCCGCTTGCGCGCAGGGTCGAACAGCCCTTCGGCCGCGAGCTTGCGCTTGAGTTCCTCGAGTTGCAGCAGCAGCGCGCCAAGGCCGGCCGGGCGCATCTGCCGCACGATCAGCTGATATTCCCCGCGCGGCGGGTACACATCGAGGTCGCCGAAGGCCTCCACTTCCGTGCCGTCACGCAGGTCGAACGTGAGTCGCGCCGCAGTCGCGCGCCATGCGACGGCCTTGAGCGTGGCCTCGGTGCCCTCTTTGAGCGTGAAATAGACATGACCGCTCTGCGGGCGTTTGATCCCGGAGACCTCGCCCTTGACCCACACTCCCGAGAAGCCCTCGGTGAGGGTCTCCTTGATCGAGCGCGTGATCTCGCCGACCGAGAGGATCCGGTCTTCGGATGCCGGCATGAGCGACATGCCTAGCGCGCCTCGCCCTTGTGACGCATCAAGCGCGGACCATCGCGCACTGCCGCTCGGCGGCGATGATCGTGTTGAGCACGACCATCGCCACGGTCATCGGCCCGACGCCACCGGGGACCGGCGTGATCGCCGACGCGACGTACTTGACCGCTTCAAAGTCCACGTCGCCCGTGAGCTTGGGCTTTCCCTTGCCATCGGCCGACGGCACGCGGTGGATGCCCACGTCGACCACGACCGCGCCTGGCTTGACCCAATCGGCGGTCACCATGTGCTTGCGGCCCACGGCGGCGATCAGCACGTCGGCCTCACGCGCGAGCGCGCGCAGTTCGGGGCCGCTCGCACTGTGGCCAATGGTCACCGTCATGTCGCAGCCTTTCGAAGAAAGCAAAGTCGCCACCGGGCGGCCGACGATGTGGCTGCGGCCCAGCACGACCGCGTGCTTGCCCTTGAGCGGGATCTCGTAGTACTGCAGCAACCGCACCACGCCATACGGCGTGGCTGGCACGAAGCCCGGCAGGCCCACGGCCAACCGGCCGGCGTTCTCGGGGTGGAATCCGTCCACGTCCTTGAAAGGCGGGATGGCTTCGAGCACGGCCTGGCCATCGGCCGGCGGAGCGAGTGGCAGTTGCACAAGGATGCCGTGCACGCTGGGGTCCTCGCCCAACTGCTTCACGCGGCGCACGACTTCTTCGGTGGTCGTGCCCGCGGGGATCGCCACGCGCTCGACCGCGATGCCGGCTGCGGCGCACGCCTCGCCCTTCTTGCGCAGGTAGACCTGCGAGGCGGGGTCTTCGCCCACCGAGACCAGTGCCAACTTGGGAACGAAGCCTGCCTCGCTCAGCGCATGCGCGCGCAGGCGCGCTTCGATGGTCACCGCTTCGGCCGGCTCCGCGCCGGTGAGAAGGCGCGCAGTCGTGGTGGCGCCGCCGGCGGCGCGCACGGCGCGCGTGTCCTCGCGCGCGGCCTCGGCCTTGAGCGGGACTTGCAGGCGCTGGATGCTCACGGCCTTGCCGGTCTCCTCGTCGACCTTGACGAGCACCGCGTTCAGGCGCAGGTCGCCGCTCGCCGGCTGCAGGCGCTCGGGCAGCAGCGTGAGGAAACGGCGCAGCGCGGCGGCGCGGTCCATGCCGATCACCGAATCGAAACCGCCCGTCATGCCGGCGTCGCACAGGAACGCCGTGCCGCCCGGCAGCACGCGGTCATCGGCGGTCTGCACGTGTGTGTGCGTGCCAACGACGGCGCTCACGCGGCCGTCGAGGTGCCAGCCGAGCGCCACCTTCTCGGCGGTCGTCTCGGCGTGGAAGTCGACGAAGATCACCTTGGCCTGCTTGCCGAGGCGCTCGAGCACGGCGTCGGCGGTGCGGAACGGGCAATCGGCTTCCTTCATGAACACGCGGCCAAGCATGTTGATCACGCCCACGTGCACGCCCGTGTTGGTCTTGAACACGCGTGCGCCCATGCCCGGCGTGCCCTCGGGCAGGTTGGCGGGGCGCACCAGGCGCGGCTCCTCGCCGATGTAGTCGATCGCGTCCTTCTTGTCCCACAGGTGATTGCCGCCCGTGAGCACATCGCAGCCGCTATCGAACAGGTCTTTCGCCACGTCCTTGGTGAGTCCGAAGCCTGCAGCGGAGTTCTCGCAATTGCAGATGGTCAGGTTCACGTCGTGGCGGCGCTTGAGCTCGGGCAGCAGCGCGCGCAACACCTCGCGGCCCGGCGAGCCGATCACGTCGGCGATGAAGAGCAGGTTCGTCATGACACATTCCTTCCAGACGCGCATCTCGCACATCGTATGAGTCCATTGCTACGCGGGGTCTTCTACTTCGCGTAGTCCACGGCCCGGGTCTCGCGGATCACGGTCACGCGGATCTGGCCCGGGTACTGCAGCTCCTTCTCGATACGGCGCGCGATGTCGGCCGCCAAGCCCTGCGCGCGCGCGTCGTCCACCTTGGTGTGCTCGACCATGATGCGCACTTCGCGACCGGCCTGGATCGCGTAGGACTTCTCCACGCCGGGGAATGCGTTCGCGATCTTCTCGAGCGCTTCGAGGCGCTTGATGTAGATCTCGAGACTCTCGCGCCGTGCGCCCGGGCGTGCGCCCGAGATCGCATCGGCCGCGGCGACCAGCACGGGCCACAGGCTGCCGCCCATGTAGTCGTCGTGGTGATAGCCGATCGATTCCAGCACGGCCTGCGGCTCGTTGTAGCGCGCGGCGAGCTCCATGCCGAGCGCCGGGTGCGTGCCTTCCTGGTCGTGGTCGATCGCCTTGCCGATGTCGTGCATGAGCCCGCCGCGCTTGGCCATGGTCTGGTCCATGCCGATCTCGGCCGCCATCATTCCGGCTAGATGCGCGGTCTCGATCGAGTGGCGCAGGATGTTCTGGCCATAGCTCGTGCGGTAGTGCAGGCGGCCCAGGAACTTCATCAACTCAGGATGCACGCCGTGGATGCCGACTTCCATGCAGGCGTTCTCGCCGAACTCCTGGATGCGGCTCTCGACCTCTTCCTTGACCTTGGCCACGACCTCTTCGATGCGCGCCGGATGGATGCGGCCGTCGGCGACCAGGCGTTCGAGCGCCAGCCGTGCGATCTCGCGGCGCACCGGATCGAAGCCGGAGAGGATCACGGCCTCGGGCGTGTCGTCGATGATCACATCGACGCCCGTGATGATCTCGAACGAACGGATGTTGCGGCCTTCGCGGCCGATGATGCGGCCCTTCATGTCGTCGCTGGGCAGGTGCACAACGCTCACCGACGACTCGCTCACGTGATCGCCCGCATAGCGCTGGATCGCGAGCACGATGATCTTGCGCGCCTCGCGCTCGGCGTTGCGCTGGGCATTCTCGCGGATCTCGGCGGCGCGGCGCGCAGCCTCGGTCCTGGCTTCGGCCTCGATCGAGGAGATGAGCTGCTCGCGGGCCTGCTCGGGTGTGAGCCCGGCGACCTTTGCCAGACGGGCGGTCTGCTCGCCGATCGCTTTCTCAAGCTCGGCCTGCTTGCCGGCGATCGCGCCCTCGCGAGTCGTGATCTCGGTCTCGCCCTTTTTGAGGTCGCGTTCCTTCTTGTCGATCAACTCGACGCGCCGGTTGAACGCGGCTTCCTTCTGCTGGAACGCGCGCTCGGCTTCGAGCTGGGTGTTGCGCGCCTGCAACGTCTCGCGCTCCACCTCCTGCTTCATGCGCAGCGCTTCTTCACGCCCCTGCAGCAGTGCGTCGCGCTTGCTCGAGTCCGCCTCGCGGCGGGCGTCCTCGAGGACCTGCCGGGCGCGTTGCTCCGCGGATCGCAGGCGCGCGCGGCCCAGCTGCGAGCGGATGAACCAGCCCAGGCCAAAAGAGGCGGCGGCACCTCCAGCGATGCCGCCGACGAGAACGCCTGTATCCATGGAAGACCCCCGCGCTGCGGCGGTGGCCGCCGCAGCCGAGGCAGAGGAAGAAAGAGATCCCCGCCAGTTGCCGTGTGTCCCGCGTTCTTTGAGCCCTGGAAATGACCAGAGTGGGAATCCCTAGAGTGGGTCTGCCTTCCCCGCAGCCTTGCGGCCGGAGGCGTGACGTCGCCACACATCGGAACGCCCCAAAGAACGTATCGGTTCAAAAAACTCGGGTACATCACAAGCAAGGCAGGGAATCTGGAAGCCCTTGAACAGGCCCGAAAGCCTGCCGGGAAGGCAGTCCAAGCGTGACGCGGGTGGGCTGTTACTTCTCGTCCCCGAGCATCTGGTCGAGCATCGCGTGCAGTCGTGCGGTGCGGTCGGTCAGATGGTCCCCGTCGATCTCGCGTGAAGCACGTTCCTTGAAGAGCTCGTCGGCGATGTTGAGCGAAGCCAGGATCGCCACTTTGGACAACGACGCGACCGGGAGCTTCTCGGTGATCTCCCGCATCTTGCGGTCCACATAGCCCGCCACGTCGAGGATGTAGTCCTGATCCGCCTCGCCGCGAATGGTGTAGTGGTGCCCGAAGATCTGGACCTGGACGACGTTCTTGTCGTTACGGCCAGCCGCTCCGGGAATGTCCGTCGTGGAGGCATCCATGGTGCTCATCCCCCGCCGCTTCCACTGCGTCTCATTGGTTCATTTCAAGTCCCGGCAGAGACGGGAAGCGGGCCCGGTGGGGCCGCCCGCCACGCCGGGGGTGTCACGCGTCGATGCGATCCAGCTTCTTGAGGAGCGCCTCGATCCGGGTGGCCACGTCCTTGCGCTCGGCGAGGAACTCGCGCTGCTCTTTCTTGAGCGAGGCGAGTTCGGTCACGAGCAGCGAGGGATCCTGGCCTTGGAGCTTCTGCGTGGTCTCATCCAAGCGGCGCGCAAGCTCGGCCTTCTCGGCTTCGAGCTGCGCCTGCTTCGTCTTGAGTTCCACCACGAGCGTTGCAGCCTTCTCGACGCGTTCCGCAAGGCGGTCCAGGTCGGTCGTCACGACAGCGGTTTCGATGCTCATCTAGTTCCCTCTCAGAGAGCCGTCGCATCCCTGCTCGACGGCTGCCACCATGCGGGCTTGAGACTCGCTGACCTCGGCTTCGGTGAGGGTGCGCTCCGCGTGCTGGAACTGCAGCGCGAACGCGAGACTCTTCATGCCCTCGGGAGTGCCGGGTCCTTCGTAGACATCGAACAATTCCCACGCCGAGAGCGTTCCGCCGGCTGCGCCGACGAGAGCCTGCTCGACCTGGGAGTGCGTCACGGATCGCGGGATGAAGAACGCGAGATCGCGGCGCACTGGCGGGAAGCGGCCCGGGACCTTGGCACGGGGAGTCGCCGAGACGCCTTGGGACAACGGTTCCAGAAGCACCACGATCAGGTGCACCGGGACGCCGATATCCCACGCGCGAAGCAGCGACTGGCCCAGTGTTCCGGCCCATGCGATGCGTGAACCTGCGACCGCAACTTCCGCACTGGCACCGCTCTTCCAGCCAACGCCAGAATAGGCGCGCCACTCGGTCGAGTCAACGCGCATCTCGCTCAACCACGCTTCGAGCACGCCCTTGGCGTCGAAGAAATCTGCTGCGGCGCGCGGGTCGTATGCGCCCGCGGGGCCACTCGGAGCCGCATCATGCGTATGGCGCCAGCGCGGGCCGGCGATGACCGCCGCAAGCATCAGCCGCTCCTCGGGTAGCTTCTCGCCGCGGGCCAAGAACCCTGCGCCTACTTCAAAGAGCCGCACGCCCGGCGCGCCGTTCTTGAGATTGTGCGCCGCCGCCCGCAGCAGGCCGCACACCAGATTCGGTCGCAACACCTCGGATTCGCTCGACATGGGGTTCGCCAGTCGCACGAGCGCGGGTTCATCACCAAGCAATGGCGCGACGGCGAGTGCTTCGTTCGTGCCCACGAGTGAGCCGCTCCACGCTTCATCGAAGCCCTGCGCGAGCATGGACTCGCGTGCGCGTCTGACCACCCGTTCGCGCGGCGTGCGTTCGGCGAACGAGCCGCGCGTCTCCATGCGGGCTTCGGGGATGCGGTCGTAGCCGTTGCTGCGCGCGACCTCTTCGACCAGGTCGTCTTCGAGCGTCACGTCCAGACGCCAGCTCGGCACGCGCACCGCGAGCGTGTCGCCGTCGGTCACCATGAACTCGAGCGCACGCAGTAACTCGGCGCAGCGCGTCGAGGTGAACGGCAGGCCGATCAATCTCTCGCAGCGCGACGGCCGCAGCGACAGTGCCATCGCCTCGGGCGGCGTGTGCTGATACGCCGAGGCGCCCAGCTTCGCGTTCGGGCAGAGTTCGAGCAGCAGCGACAGGAAGCGCTGCGCAGCGGCCTGACCCACCAGGGGATCGACGCCGCGCTCGTAACGCTTGCTCGCTTCGGTCGCGAGGCCGACGACTTTGGCTGCGCGGCGCACGCGCTGCGGCTTGAACCACGCGCACTCGAGCAGCAGCGTGGTCGTGCTCTCGGTGACTTCGGAGTCCAGGCCGCCCATGACACCGCCGATGCCGACGCCCTTGTTCGCATCGGTGATCAGCAGTACCTCGGGCGTGAGTTCGCGCCCCTTGCCGTCGAGCGTCGTTATCTTCTCGCCCGCGTTCGCGCGTCGCACACCGAGCGCGGGACCTGCGAGCTTGGCCAGGTCATACGCGTGCATGGGCTGGCCGAATTCGTAGAGCACGAGGTTCGTGAGATCGACGATGTTGTTGATGCTGCGCTGGCCCATGGCCTCGAGCCGCCGCACGAGCCACGTCGGAGACGCCTGAACCCGCACGCCATCGACCACCTGCGCGAGGAAGCTCGTGCACTCGCTGGTGTCGGCGATCGTGAGCGGGAACGTGCCGCCGGCTTGCGCCGCTGCGGGCGTCGCGGTCAGGCGCTCGCGCGCCCACGCGGTCCATTCCCCGCCCAGCGCCGCCTTCACCTCGCGCGCCAGGCCGATCACGCCCATGCCGTCGGGGCGATTGAAGGGCACCTCGACCTCGAGCACCGCATAGGGCTCGGGCATGTAGGCATCGAGCGGCTCGCCCACGCGCAGCGTGGTGCCGGCGAAGAACTGGTCCAGATCAAGAATGCCCGCGTGCTCGTCGCTCAGCAGGAGTTCGCGCGAGGAGCACAGCATGCCTTCGGATTCCTCACCGCGGATCTTGGCGCGTTTGATCTCGAGCCCATTCGGCATCGTCGTGCCGAGTGTCGCGAGCACGACGGTCATGCCCGCAGTCACATTGGGCGCGCCGCACACGATTCGCAGCGGCGTGTCGCCGCCCGCGTCGACCTTGCAGAGCTTGAGCTTATCGGCGTTCGGATGCTTCTCCGCTTCGAGCACACGCGCGACCACCAGACCCGGATAGCGCAGGCCATGGTGCTCGATGCCTTCCACGTAGAAGCCACGCGTGGTGAGCACTTCGGCGATCTGCTCAGGGCTTGCAGAGACCTCGATCCACTGGTGCAACCATGACAGCGGGAGCTTCATCGCGGAGGAGTCCTTCGCTGGATCATTCGCCAGGAGTCGGATTGAACACAGCTGTCACCGGGCTTAGCCCCGGAATGGAAAGACGAATGCGGTAACGCCACTTCTCGGGCTCGCCCAAGGAAAGGTTCTTTGAGCCCCGAATCTGCTTTGCGGACTCGAATCGGTCGAAGGTCGTGATGCCGCGCTGCTGAGCGGCAGGCTCCCTTCCGGAACCGTAGTCAAACCAGATAAAACCATTCGCTGCGCCCCCATGATCCAAAGTATTGCGGCGCAAGAGGACTGAGCTGATTGATGCCTTCATCGTGTCATAGACTGAATTCAAGATGCCCAATGACCTACTCACTCGGTCTGTCGTCCGTCCGAGCGCTGCGTCCAGTTTGTCTTCTCTGTCATGAACGATGACGTTGTCTGCGCTAGCGGAAGTGCCGCTAAACGGAAGCCTGCCGACGGTGCCTGCGCTCGACGAAACGCCGACC
>JANYBS010000220.1 GCA_025360715.1 Candidatus Eiseniibacteriota bacterium
GGCTCCGGGCGCATCGCCTATCGCGACGGCTCCGTGGCCGCGGGCGCGGCGTATCGCTATCGCCTGCGTGGCTCGAACGGCAGCACCGCGCCCGAGGCCGATGTGCATGTGCCTTCGAGCGTGCGGCTCACGCTCGCCATCTCGGGCGCCCAGCCCGTGCACGGCGCGCTCCAGTTCGCGGTCACGCGACCAGGAAGCGCGGCGGCCAGGCTGGAGCTCTTCGACGTGGCGGGCCGGCTCGTGGAGTCGCACGTGTTCGCGGCTGGCGGCGCGCCCAGCGAGCAGGTCGCACTCGACCCCGCGCAGGGCCGCGCGGGCATCTTCATGGCCCGCCTCACCTGCGGCCGTGAGAGCCGCACGGTGCGCGTGGTGCGGGTGCCGTAGCGGCAAGCGGCGCAAGCTGCTGCCAGCCCCAGCGAAACATCGTGTAGGCATGAGAATCCTGTTGGGAGGCACCCACTCCCGGCGGGATTCCTCTATTGAGAACGCCCTGCGGCCCGGGAGATAATCTTCCCGCTCCCAACGCCCCCGCGCGGGACACCCCCTTCCGGCACCCCATCCTCCCGGAGATCCCGCCGTCATGCGCTTCCCCGCCGCCCTGCGCTTCGCCGCGCTGTTCGCCATCGCCGCGTTCTCGCTGACGATCAGTGCCGCCAACGCGCACGCCGATATGAGCGCGATCCGCATCAACGAGATCGGCTGGGCCACGCGCGCCGGGGATCTGAACACGCAATTCGTGGAGCTGACCGCCACAGCACCCGGGCAGACTCGCGACGCCGAGTTGCACTTGGAGATCCTCTCGAGCCTCGGCGGCCTGACCGATGTACTCGTGGATTTCGGCGCCGCGCAGGGTACCGCTTGGCCGCAGGACGGAACGTGGCTCATGGGCGGCACCGCGTTCACGACCAAGACTGGCCTCACGCGCGACGGAACGTTGACGAAGCTCGATGCGATCGGTGGCTCGATCACGCTCTACGCGTACGACGCCGACGGCAACCGCTTGGACCTGGACACATTCGCTTGGGGGCGTACAGCGGGACTGTCACGGCCGCCCTACAACGGCCAGAGCCTGCAGCGCGTGCCCTATGGGCTCACGACCCAGTCTCATCCGACGCCGACGAATTCCGCCGGCGCATCATCGGTCGACATCGGCTACGGATACGCGCCGCAGACGGATTGGATGATCGATGAGCTGTTCCTGAACTGCAACGATGGCTCTTCGAATGCGCGCTACGTCACGTATCGCTCGGGTTCGGAGCAGTCCTACGACTCGAACCTGCTCCTACGAGTCACGGACAGCAGCGGAGGCATCCTCCAGCAATCGCGCGCATTCGGGTCGGCGGTGAACCTGGCCGCACATGTGGGGACACGGTTCCTCGCTGCTTCGAACACTTTCCAGAGTGTCATCGGAATGACTCCGGACGTGGTCTTCACGTCGCAGCCACCGACTGCAGGCGGCGGCATCGACCTGCTCATGATCAATCCCATGGGCGATTCCCTGCGTGCGCTCTCGTCGCTGCGATACGGCAAGAATAGCTCGCTCGCCGCCCCGCCGCAGGGCCTCGCGCTTCATCTGCAATCGGACGGGCGCTATCTGGCGTCTCCGGCGAGTCCCGCAAACCGCTCGGCACAGTTCCCCGCGTTCACGACTTGCTTCGGGACCAGTTCGCCCGGTTCTGCGTGGCATGTCCGGGAGTTCGGCGATGACTGCGGCGATCATGTACCGGGATTCTGGTTCGTGGCCTTGACGCCGGATTTCGCGCAACCGAATGACCCGGCGATGGGGCTGCGGATCGTGGACCACCTTGGCGCCGTCGTCGTGGACCGCCCCGGTCTTGGCGCTGACGCAACGAAGCCGTCGTTCCTGATCGCTTCGGCCGTATTCACCACCGTGACCGGATTCACCCCGGATCTCGTCGCGACGGGCACCGTCGATCCCGTGGGCGGGCACGTGCAGCTCTACCGGACGAACCCCGATGGCACCTCGAGCGTGTTCCTGGACCTCAGCTACGGCGCCGGTGCATCGATCGCGGCTCCGCCTGCAGGCGGCAGTCTGCGCTTGGTAGGCAGCGTGTATCAGACTCAGGTGGGCGCAACCCCGATGCGGTCCGACGGAAGGCTCGCGACAGGTGCGTGCTTCGGACAGAGCTTGACCTCGGGGCTGCGGATCTCCGAGATCGGATTACGCTGCGCGAGCGGAACACCGAACACCTCGTTCATCGAACTCGTGAGCTCCAACTCGAAGTCGATATTGGACAGCAGCCTGGGCCTGCGCGTTCTCGACCATGCGGGTGCGGCCCTCGGTGACCTCAAGAGCGTGCTCGCCGCCGACGTCGGCGTGACGCTGAATGCGGGCAAGAACCTGCTGCTGGGCAGCAGCGGACTCCAAGGCCTGGGCTTGCTCCCCGACCTAGTGCTTCCCTTCCCGCTCGATCCTCAGGGGGGTCACCTCCAGCTCTACCGCACCGACCTGACCGGCAACGAGAAAACGCTCGATCAGCTGGAGTACGGCGTGTCCAGCATCATGATCCCGGATGGCTGGAGCCTGATGCACGCGAGTGACTCTACCTATCGCATCACCCGGCTGCCCACGCCCACGAACTTCGTCGGGCAGACGCTGGCCGCCGGATCCTGCTACGGGCCGAGTCCGGGACTCGCATTTCAGATCGACGAGTTCGGCACCGACTGCCGCGAGTCCGTGCAGGGCTTCTGGTTCCTCGCCCTGCACCCGTACTTCGGGCAGTCCACACCGGATCCGCGCCTTGCGGTTCGCTTCCTGGATCACACGGGAATCCAGACCGCCGGAGCCACGAATATCGGTGCGCAGGCGACCGGGTATGACTACCTGCTGGCCTCGGGTCCCTTCCGTTACGCTACGGGGATCGCACCCGATCTCACGATGACCGGCTCGGTGGACCGCACCGGCGGCACCGTGCAGTTGTACTTCGTGAACAATGGCCGCGACTCCGTGATCTCCGAACTCCGGTATGGCACGGTCACCGGGGGCGCGCCGGCGCCGCCGCCCGGTGGCAGCCTGCGCCCGCAAGCCGACACGTACACGATCCAGGCCGTGGCCACGCCGACCCGGTCCGACGGCCAGGTGGCCACAGGCGATTGCTTCAATGGCAATTCCGTCGCGCAGATGCGCCTGAGCGAGTTGGGCCTGAAGTGCCAGCAG
Organism: Candidatus Eiseniibacteriota bacterium; assembly: GCA_025360715.1. Taxonomy (GTDB): domain Bacteria; phylum Eisenbacteria; class RBG-16-71-46; order RBG-16-71-46; family RBG-16-71-46; genus CAIXRL01. The sequence goes on from JANYBS010000220.1 coordinate 3,179, forward strand.
AACGTTCCCGGTGCCACCTTCATCGAGTTGCGGTCCGTGGGTGGGGCCTCCGTGTTGCAAGGCGATCTGGGCCTGCGGATCTATGGTCCCTCGGGAACGCTCATGGGCGACCTTCGCGGTGAGCTCTCGAGCCTGTCCGGCGTCGCGATCGCGTCCGCGCGCAGCCTGCTCATCGCGGGCAGCCTGTTCAACAATGTGGGCCCGACACCCGATCTGGTGACTTCGTTCATGCCGGATCCGACCGGTGGCCGCCTCGTCCTCTACCGCGTCAAGCTCGATCAACAAGAGCAGGTGCTCAGCGATGTGAGCTACGGAACGCTCGGCGCCTACATCCCCGATGGCTGGAGTCTCGCGCGAAAGAATGACTCCACGTACACAGTGACCGGAACGCCCTCGCCCACGAATCTCGCCCAGGCGACCGTGTCTTTGGGGGCCTGCTTCGGCGGGCCCGGCGGCAGGCCCATCCGTGTCCGGCAGATCGCGGCGCAATGCACGGACCGCAGTCCGTCCTCGTTCGTGGAACTCCGATTCACGGCGCCGGGCCCAATCACACCCGATGTCGGACTGCTCATCCAGGACTCCACGGGCGCGGTGATCGCCGACATGCCGGGTCTCTTCGCCACCTCACCGAGTCTGGTGGCTCGCACGAACCAAGCCTATCTGCTCACGTCGGCGGGCTACAACGCCAAGACCGGACGACCCGGTGACCGGCTTCTGCCCGTCGAACTCGACCCTCGCGGCGGAGGGGTCGTGCTCTACGCCGATCCCTTCAACGATGCGACGCGGCGCACGTGGTTCAGCACCATCCCCTACGGCGGGTTCGGCGCACATGCCCCAGCGCCGGGCAACGGCGTGCTACAACTCGACGATGGCACTTTCCAGGAGATTCGCCGGCCGCAGCCGGTGGACTCCTCGGATGCCCTTCGCCTGAGCAAGTGCTTCATCAAGCCCGATACCTCGCTCCGGATCTCAGAACTCGCTTTGGGCTGCTACGTGGGCACTCCCGGCATGCGCTTCATCGAGCTCCAGTCGCTCGACCCCAGCGCGATCATCACGTCGGGCCTGGGTGTGAGATGCCTGGACGCATCCGGAGCGCTGATCGAGGACCACGCCATCACGTCGGCGGCACTCCTCGGCAAGGCGTGGACCGATTCGTCGGGTTACTACTCCTACTACGGTTCGGTCGTGAACAGGCGTGTCCTGATCGCCACGTCTGCCTTCGAGACTGCAGTGGGTTACGCCGCGGACGAGCGACTCCAGACTGGCCCCTCGCCAGACTCCGGAGAGGTACAGTTGTACTGGCACGATCCGGAGGGCGGACAGACGTACGTGCTCGATCGCGTGCGATATGGGGTTGCGGGCGGCTACCCGACCCCGCTTCCGGGTCGCGCGCTCATGAGCAACGGGAATGCCGGCTTCATCATCGCGGGCAACCAGACGCCACAGCGCTTCGCCAACAATTACAATTTCAGCTACACCGCGTGCACGTTGCCGAGCTACACCGGGCTCTATGTGAATCAGGTCGCGCTGCAGTGCGCCGACGGTTCACTTCGCGGTCAATTCATCGAGTTGCGCTCACGCACGGCGCAGGTGATGGATCCCGCCTACGGGCTGCAGATCCGCGGTGCGGATGGGCATCTGATCGCGGACCTGCCCAACCTCTTCGCCTCGCACGCGTGGCAGGCATTCCCGAGCGGCGCCTCGTTCCTGCTGGCGCCCGCGGGAGTGAGCGCTCAGACCGGGCGCGATCCCGATTACACGCTTCCGGCCGCACTCGACACCACGGGTGGCACGCTCACGCTCTATCACCGCGATTCGCAGAGTGCTTCGGGCACTGTGGAGACGTTCACCTACGGCCTGCCGAACCTGCTTCCGCCGCCCGGCGGTTGCATCGCCGACCACACGATCTCCACCGACAACCCGACGGTCAATCTGGTCGTTCGCGCGCATCCGGATCCCCGCAGTTTCCCTTCGCTTCCTTGGCCCACGACCGCGTGCAGCGCACCGGTGCCCTACCTGCGTGTGAGCGAGATCGCCGCTGGCTGCAGCTACGAGCCGATCAATGGCTCCGGCCAGTTCGTGGAACTCCGCAATGATGGCCCAGCGATGACTCTCGACGGCCGGTTCCGCCTTCGGGTCAGCTCCGCTGCGGAGCAGCATGTGTATCCGCTCTTCGCGGGCCATGTGGGTGAGACTCTGGCGTCCGGCTCGAACTGGCTGCTTGCGGGCACGGGGTTCGAGGGCGCGAACGGATTGCGGCCCGATGAGGCCGTCCTCACCGGAGTCCCACCGGATGGCTCACTGCACGCCGTGCTCGAATGGACCACATCGGATCGCTACACCCCGGTGCCGATCGATACTCTGGGATTCGGCAATGACCCCTTCGGCGGAGTGAACGAAGCTCAGGTGCCCTTCGGCGAGAGCATCGAACGCACCGCGACGGGCGCGCGTCAGGTCCGCGTGGTGCCGGAACCGCGCGACTCGCATGGCAATGGCGCGCTGGCCAGCGATGCATGCTTTGGCAATGGGGCGATCACGTCGGCATCTTCGATCAGTGCGTTCTCGACCGGCTGTACGTCCGGCGGGCCGGCGTCGGCCTTCGTACAGATCCGCTATCCCGCCCCAAGCGGCACGCGCGTGCTTCGTATGCGAATCCAGGACCACACGGGCACGACCACCTTCGATCAGGGCGACCTTTTCGGTCCTGGCCTCGATGCGCCCGGCGTCACGAACGACATGGCACTCACGTGGCTGATCGGCGCGGCGGGCTTCAAGACTCACGCGCTCTATAACGCCGACATCGAATTGCCGATGACCTTCGATTCGCTAGGCGGCTCAGTCACGATCTATCAGCCGAACGCGAGCGGCCCGGAACTCGTGACCTGCCGCATCCCGTTCGGCGTCATGCGTCCGGGTTCGGGCTTTGCACGTCAGGGACGTTACGACTCCGGCTACCCGCGCAATATGATCATCGAGTACCCGTGCCTGCCGGTGGCACACGCAGGCACGTACTCATGGAGCTGTTACGGCGAACCCTATGGGTTGAGCACGAGCTTCGGCTCCGCGGGCATGAGTTGCCCCGATGGCGATCCCACAGCCCGCTACCTCACGCTCGGGTATTACATCTACACGACTTGCTTCGACTACGCCTGCTATCGATTCCCGCACCCGCCACAAGGTGGTTTCATCCGCTCCTTCGACGTGCATGGCGCACCCTTGGACACCATCCCGTATGCGTCGGTCGTGCCGCCAGCGGAATACATCTCGACATTCGGAATGTCAGACCTGCCGTTCTATGCCTCGGGTTCGATGGCAGCGGACAACGCGATCACGCCCTGGAATCGCGCTCCACGGATGGATCCCACCGGTGGAACTCTACAATTCATCATGATGGATCCCGCCGGACATCCTTCCGAGATCGCGACCCAGGTGGCCTATGGCCTCGTCGGCGGATTCCCTGTACCAAAGAGCTACTTCATCGGGAACGGGCCCATGTTCCCTTACTGCCCACCGTGTGGAGTTCACTCCTTTTACCTGGGCTCAGGACGAATGGGTCACTCCACGGCGCCGCAGCTTGATACGACCTATACTTTTGCTTCCTCGGGCGGCGGGTCCATCACGCGCCGGTTGTTCGTCGATGGCTTCGCCGGCCGCAGTGGGATCTCCACGACAGGGCTCGATCTCTCGGCCTTCGACGGCATGACGAGTACAGACTTCAAGTTGCAAGGTGGAGCCGCCGGGCCGCAGACGATCCGCGTGCGGCTCGCGATCCAAGGGCAGTTGCTCCCGAAGAATGTCGGCAGCGTATTGCCCGCCCTCATCGAGAACGCAACCATCGACGCGGATCGCACGACTTCACTCAAGCGCGTCTGGAATACGCCTTCGGGTACCGCGTCATCGGTCACGCTAGCGGACACGCTCGTGGCACTGGTCACAGTCCAACCCGGCGTGCCCTTCCGGCTGACCACGTCACACCTGGTGAGGCAGGAGAATGTCGATCGGCTCTCGGTGAGCGCCCAATGGCTGTTCGACCAACTCCCTCCCGGCGCCATGATCACCAGTTGCCATGGCTATGGCGGCAGCCCGGTGCCTACCGGGCTCGCGCTCGCCTCGGCCGATGCATACCTGGACCATGTCGATCTCGCGTGGGTCGGCGGCGACGTGACCACGCGCTTCACGGTCGAGCGCAGTGATGCCGAT
>JANYBS010000050.1 GCA_025360715.1 Candidatus Eiseniibacteriota bacterium
CACCGCCCGTCTGCGTGAGGTGGTACCTCGTGCGAACTTAAGCCTTACGGACGTTCGCCGCCTGCAGGCCCTTCGGCCCACGGGTCACGTCGAACTCGAGCGCCTCACCCTCGGCGAGCGTCTTGAAGCCGTCGCCAGAGATCGCAGAATAGTGAACGAAAACATCTTCGCCGTCGGTCTGCGAGATGAAGCCAAAGCCCTTCGCCTCGTTGAACCACTTCACAGTGCCACTAGCCACTTGAAACTCCTGTTGTAACCAGGGCCGAAGCCCCGCACTTACCGCGCATGACGCCGCGGCTACGTTCGGTCGGATTGACCGATGTCTTGGTCGCCCTTCGACGGGCATCAAAAACCCGCTCAGAAGAGTCTCTGGCGGGATATGAAGCTCGAAGGCATTCACAGGCTACCCAAGACACCCACGCAGTATCGGTGGCCCGCGGCAAGAAAGATAGTGAAATCGTACAAGTTGGGAAAAAAGACCCTGGCGACGCAGATAGGCCAATGAAATCGAAGATTCCCGAGCCGGTCCGATGACCGGGAAATGTCAGGGACGGGGATTCTTTTCGGCGCGCTGCTCGAGATCATGCGGCAGGTCGCGCGTCAGCTGCCACACCCCCGGGTCCATTCCGAGGCCGAGAGCGAGTGCTTCTCGGATGGATTCACGGGTCGCCTCGACTTCCCGGCATGCGAAGGCCACGGCGACTTCTGCAGCGCCCACGGGCAATGGGTACATGCTCGCTTGGGCGACACGGCCGATCCGATAGCCTGTGCCGGCGCCGGTGAGGACGAGCGCGACGATCGCAGCCAGGTTTCGCTTCTGACTTCGATGCGGAGGTGGTGCGAGCTGCGCGACAGGGTCATGCATAGGCCGAAGGCCCATGTCGAGTCGTCCGCGCCCGACGGCGGCTGCGATCTCGACTCGTGATGGGTCGAACACGAATCCCGCGATGGCATCGAGTCCGGCATCCGGCTTGCCGCTCACAGGGTCTGGCGTTCACGTTCGGACGCGAGTGCGTTGCGCTGACTCAGGACTTTCGCGAACGCCACGCGGGAAGAGGAAGCAGTAGGCAGCGACGATGCGCAGCACGCTCAACAGGTAGGGATGGCCGTCCTGCCAGCGCGACACCAGTGAGGGCCGGCTCATGCGCGCGCCATCGTGAGCAGGTGGGCGTCGAGATGCGCCAGCGTCTCGTGACCCTTCTCGAGGGCGCCGAAACCCGTGACGAACTCGAAGGCCTGCACTGTGGCAAGCGTGCCGCGCATGGTGACGTGGGTCTTGTCGCCGCGCGCTTCGAACGTGATGATCACATGGAAGGGGTCCTGGATTCCGTCGGGCGAATCACCGCCATGGCGATAGACCAGCCGAGCGTGTGGCACGACTTCGTCGTACTGGACAAGGCTGGGCCACTGCGTGCCATCGGGTCCGGTCAAGAGGAACCGCCAGGAGCCGCCCGGACGCACATCCATCTCATGGACCTTGGCGCGATAGCCGTCGGGCCCCCACCATTTCTCGATGTGCTCCGGCTTCGTCCATGCTTCGTAGACCAGGTCCAGCGGCGCATCGTAGAGACGCGTGAGCGCGAACGAACGCGGCGCCTCTTCCAGAAAGCGGTCGAGTTGGTCGAACGTGCCGGTGAATCCGCCCTGCATGCTATCGAACAACGACTCGTAGAAGGCGCGCTGCTCCTGCGTCGCGCGGACGGGGCCACCGGTCAACGTCACCGTCGTGCGGCTCTCCTGCTCGGCGAACGTGACGATGTTACGGACCTCGAGCGGGAACCGCGGCGCCATGGCGTGATGCGTGAGGCCGCCCTGCGGATCACAGAAGGCGCTCACGAACACGAGGCGTTCCGGCGGCGAGATCTCTTCGAAGACGAACCGCCCCCACATCTCGGCGCCGTTCGGCGCCCGCATGCCGTAGTGGAACATCCCACCCGGACGCAGGTCGAGCGTGGTGTGGATCATCGTCATGCCCTTCGGTCCCCACCAGTGCAGCAGGTGCTCCTGCCGGGTGAAGGCTTCGAAGACCGATGCGCGCGGCGCATCGAACGTGCGAGTGATGGTGAATGCTTTGCCAGACATGAGGCCTCCGTCGATTGCTGCGAGTGTGTTCAAGCGCCGCGGCGCTTGTGTTTGGTGGCAGCTGGTCGCGCGGGCACGTCTTTCATCTTCATCAGATAGGCTTCAAGACGGTCGAATCGCGCCTCCCACCGTGCACGGTTCTGTTCGATCCAGTCCGTGGCACGTGTGAGTGGTGCAGGCTCCAGCCGGCATGGCCGCCACTGAGCCTCACGGCCACGCGAGATCAGGCCCGCGCGCTCGAGCACCTTGAGGTGCTTGGAGACCGCCGGCAGGCTCATGTCGAATGGCGCCGCGAGTTCGGTGACCGAGGCCTCGCCCGCCGCAAGCCGCGACAGGATCGCTCGTCGGGTCGGGTCGGCGAGCGCTGCAAATGTCGTATCGAGATCGGTGGCTGCGGTGCGCATCGTGTCCTCCTTGTACTTAACCTAATGGTAAACGACAAGGAGGCACGCCTATTGTCCAGTGGATCGTTGTCGTGTCGCGCCGCGCTCGGCATGCACTGCTCCGCGCCGGGCTCGCGAATGAGCACGGCGCGCAGTTGTCCGCGCTAGTTTCGCAGCCGCGTACCGCGTCCCCACGTCCTACCACCCTTCCCGAGGAACGACCGTGATGCGATTCCGATCCCCCGCTTCCTGCTTTCGCCGCGCGCTCCTGGCGCTCGCCGGTCTCACCGCATGGGTCTTTCCGTCGCACGCGGCCGGACTTCCCGATGGCCCCACGAAGATGTTGCGCTCCCCCACCGTGAGCGCGACGCAGATCGCATTCGCCTACGCGAACAACATCTGGGTCGTCCCTCGCGCCGGCGGTGTGGCGCGTCGCGTCTCCAGCTTCCAGGGCCTGGCGCAGAACCCGCGGTTCTCGCCGGACGGCCAGTGGATCGCGTTCAGTAGCGAATACGCCGGCAATCTCGATGTCTACGTTGTCGCTTCGGGGGGCGGCGAGCCCAGGCGCCTGACCTGGCATCCGGGGCCGGACCAGGTCCAGGGCTGGACGAGCGACGGCAAGCAGGTCGTCTTCACCTCGAGCCGTGCGACCTGGGCGCCCGTCGGAGCGCCGCGATTCTGGACAGTGGCTGCCGCGGGCGGGCCGGAGGAGCCGATGGTCCTGCCGCGCGCTTATCAAGGGCGCATCTCTCCCGATGGCGCGCTCGCGGCGTATCGCATGAACAACTCGTGGGATGAGGAACGCCGTAACTATCGCGGCGGCCAGAACCGCCCGGTGTGGATCACCGACCTCAAGTCACTGCAGACCGTCTCGCCCGAGTGGAGCGGCTCCAAGGATATGGACCCCGCTTGGCTGGGCCAGCAGGTCGTCTTCATCAGCGACCGCGATGGCGTGGCGAACGTCTGGTCGTGTGACTCGCGCGGCCAAGGGTTGCGCGAACGGACTCACTTCACCGACTTCGACGTGAAGACACTCGATGCGGGCTCCGGCGTGGTCGTCTTCGAGCAGGCCGGCGTGATCCATGAACTCGATGGCAAGAGCGGCCAGGAGCATGTCGTGCCGATCACGGTCACCGGCGACTTCCCGTGGATGATGACGCACTGGGAGGACGTGAGCGGACGCATCACCAACATGAGCCTGTCGCCCACCGGCAAGCGCGTCCTGGTGGAAGCGCGTGGCGAGGTGTTCACGATCCCCGCCGAAAAAGGCGACGTGCGTAACCTGTCTCGCTCCAGTCGTTCGGCGGAGCGCGACCCCGCGTGGTCTCCCGACGGCAAGTCGATCGCGTACTTCAGCGATGCTACGGGCGAGTACCAATTGGTGGTGCGCGCACCCGATGGCGTCTCGCCGCCACGCACGATCACTCTCGAACACCCAAGCCACTACTACACCGTGTCGTGGTCGCCGGATTCCAAGAAGCTTCTCTACCACGACACGAACCTCAAGGTGTGGGTGCTCGATGTGGCGAGCGGCAAGGCGCGCATCGTCGGCAGTGACCCGTGGATGGTGCCGGCGCGCACACTCACGCCGTCGTGGAGCCCGGACTCCCGCTGGGTCGCGTACTCGGCGCACTTGAACTCGCTCTTCCGCGCGATCTTCGTGGCCGATGCCGAGTCCGGCGAATCCCACCAGGTGACCGACGGCCTGGCGGATGCCATCTGCCCCGTGTGGGATGCCGACGGCAAGGCGCTGTGGTTCCTGGCCTCGACGAACTTCGGTTTGCGTTCCCAGTGGCTCGACATGACGAACTATGATCACGAAGAGCATCTGGGCCTGTATATGGTTCTGCTCAAGAAGGGCGACACGAGCCCGCTGGTGCCCGAGAGCGACGAAGACGCAGGTATCGCGCAGCAGGCCGATGCAGCGGCGACGTCCGCCGCTTCGGATGGGGGCGCCGCGCCGCATGGCACCAAGCCCTCTGCGGACAAGCCCGAGGCGGCGGCGCGCAAGGCGGTGACGGTCACCGTCGACTTCGACGGTCTGCAGTCGCGCATCGTCGCGGTGCCGGGCGTGCCCGAGCGGCAGTACAGCCAGCTCAAGGCCGGCGTCGCCGGCACGGTCTTCTCTCTCGAGACCCAAGCGGGCGCGGATCCCGGCAGTGGCGGCACGCTGCAACGCTTCAAGCTGTCCGATCGCAAGGCGTCGGCGTTCGCGAGCGACGTCGGGGACTTCGCCGTGAGCGCCGATGGCAAGAAGCTCGTGTATCGCACGGCGGCGGCACCCTTGGTGCCGGGCGCTGCTGCGGCAGCGGCGGCGCTCTTCCTGGTCGATGCCGATAAGGCCGCGCCGGCAGCGGGCACGGGCAAGCTCACTTATTCGCTGCGCATGCAGGTGGATCCGGTCGCCGAGTTCTCGCAGATCTTCCATGAGGGTTGGCGCAACCAGCGCGATTACCTCTATGTGCCCAACATGCACGGTGCCGACTGGCCGAAGATGCAGGAGATGTATGGCCAGTTCCTGCCATGGGTGCGGCATCGCGCGGACCTGAACTACCTGCTCGATATGATGGGCGCCGAGATCTCGATCGGGCACTCGTACGTTCGCGGCGGCGACATGCCCGAAGTGCCGCAGTCGCCCGGCGGGCTGCTCGGCGCGGACTTCGTGATCGATTCGGGCCGCTATCGGATCTCGCGCATCTACGACAACGAGAGCTGGAACCCGGATCTGAAGGCGCCGCTCGCGGTGCCCGGGCTCAAAGTCGCCAACGGCGACTACATCCTCGCGGTCAACGGCGAGGAGTTGCGGACGCCGGACAATCTCTATCGTTTGCTCGACGGCACGACGAACAAGCAGACCGTGCTGCTCGTGAACGACAAGCCCACCATGGACGGCGCGCATCGAATCACGGTGGTGCCGGTCGCCAATGAGCAGACACTTCGCACGCGCGCCTGGGTCGAATCGAACCGCCGCTTGGTCGACAAGCTCTCGAACGGCAAGCTCGCGTACGTGTACCTACCCAATACCGGTCAACCGGGATACTCGAGCTTCAACCGCTACTATTTCTCCCAGCAGGACCGCGCAGGCGTGGTCGTGGACGAGCGCTACAACGGCGGCGGGTCGGCGGCCGACTACATGATCGAGGTCATGAACCGCACCTTCGACGGGTATTTCAACAACGTGGCTGGGGACCGCGTTCCCTTCACGAGCCCCGCCGCAGGCATCTGGGGCCCGAAGGTGATGATCGTGAACGAGATGAGCGGCTCTGGCGGCGACTATCTGCCCTATATGTTCAAGGCCCGCAAGATGGGTTCGATCGTCGGCAAGCGCACGTGGGGCGGCCTGGTTCATACCGCCGACACGCCGCTCTTCGTGGACGGAGGCTCGATGATCGCTCCGCGCGGCGGTTACTTCGCCGCCGATGGCCACTGGGCCGTGGAGAACGAAGGTGTCGCGCCCGACGTGGACGTGGAGGACTGGCCGGCGGATTTGGCCGGCGGCCACGATGCGCAGCTGGAGAAGGCCATCGAGGTCGCGCTGAAGCAACTGGCTGAGAAGCCCGTGCAGCGCATGATGCACGAGCCGCCGGCGCCTACGACCGGCCGCCGGCGCTGAACATCGCTTTCGTGCGGGCGGCCTTCGTGACTGCCCGCACGAACGGCCGCCCGGCGAATGTCGAGATCTCGGCTGTTGCTTCTCCTTGACACGCCCTCGGCGCGCAGGGCATTCTTTGTTCGCTGCCAGAACAAAGGTGCGTTCCAGCCTGTGCGCCCGCTTCGAGAGGCCGCCGGGCTCCCGTTCGGTTCGACCGTAGGCGGAGGCGTCGCATGACGTTCAGAGGGTTCGCAAGGATGATGCTGGTCGCGGTCGGAGTGCTGTCGCTCTCCAGTTGTTCTCGCAAGTCCTCGCTGACGCCCTACCCTCCCATCGTGAACCCGGTCGTGTTCGGCGATGCGTTCGATTCGCAGGAAGACTTCCAGGCCTTCGGCGGGTCCAAGTACGACGCCCTCTCCATCGTCACGGACACCACTCACGCCGGCTCTGCCGCGGCGATCAAGATCATCGTGCCCAGCGTCGGGGATCCCGCGGGCTCCTATTCCGGCGGTGCGTTCATCACCCACCGCGCGCGCGATTTCTCGGGCTACAACGCGCTCAGCTTCTGGGTGCGCGCCAATCGTCCGGTGAACCTGGACGTGTGTGGCTTCGGCAACGACAACACGGGCAATTCCAAGTTCGTGGCTCAGCGTTCCGGCGTGCCCGTGACCACTCAGTGGACCCAGGTCATCATCCCGATCCCGAACGCGGCCAAGCTGAACAACGAAGCTGGCATGTTCTATTTCGCCGAAGGCCCGCAGAGCGGTGTCGGGCTCACGTTGTGGATGGACGACATCAAGTATGTGAACACCGCGAGCGTCTCGAACCCGCGTGGAACGCTGGCGGCACAGACCATCAGTTCGATCGTCGGTCTCACGCCGAGCCTGTCGGGCACGACCAGCACGAAATTCGCGATCAATGGCGTGGATGCCGTGGTCACGCACTTTCCCGGGTACTTCGATTTCGCCAGTTCGAATCCCGCCGTTGCCACCGTGAAGAAGGGCATCGTCACGCTCAAGTCGGGCGGCAGCACGGTCCTGTCGGCGACGCTGGCCGGCCAGCCGGTGGCAGGCACGATCACACTGAGCGCCGACGCGCCTCCGACCGTCGCGCCGCTGAAGCCAACGCTCCCGGCATCCGACGTGATCTCGCTGCTCGGCAGCACCTACACGAACGTGACCGTGGACAAGTGGTCCGCGGACTGGGACCGGGCGGACGTGACGGACCTGCGGGTCGCGGGCGACGCCGTGAAGGTCTATACGAACTTCATCTATGCCGGCATCGAGTTCTTCACGCCCACCTCGTCGCACCTGATCGATGCGTCGAACATGACGGCGATCCACATGGACGTCTTCCTGCCCACGGGCACCACCTTCAAGGTGCAGCTCGTGGACTTCGGTGCGAATGGGGTCTATGACTTCGGTGGCGGTGACGACAGTGCGTGTGAGCTGGCGTTCAATGCCAGTACCACGCCCAGCGTTGTCACCGGCACGGGACAATGGGTGCCGATCGACATCCCGCTCACCGCCTTCACAGACGTCTCGCTCAACGCGCAGGCGCACATCGCCCAGCTGATCCTCTCGGGCGACATGAAGACGGTATTTGTGGACAACGTCTACTTCCACAAATAGGTTGTCGTCACCAAAGCGGTTCGTCCACTCACGATCCCAAGGAACGCCGCCATGAAACGAGCGGTCCCCGGCCATGCGGATAGTCCGCGGCCGAATGCCCTGTCGGAGACGGTGCTGCGCATGATCTGGCAGGAGCGCCGCATCTCGCGCGCCGAGATCGCGCGACGCACCGGTCTCTCGCGTTCCACCGTCACCGAGGTCATGGACTCGCTTCTGCCCACCGGGCTCGTGGCCGAAGTCGGCGTCGGCCCATCGCGTGGCGGCCGGCCGCCGATCGTGCTCGAGTTCTCGGATGAAGCGGGCTGCATCCTGGGTGTGGACATGGGCGCGGCGCACGTGGCTGTGGCGCTGACCGACCTGCGCGGCCACGTGCTCGCCTGGAAGCACCGTCATCATCCGGTGCGCACCGACCCCGAAGGCACCCGCGCGCTCATCTCGGAGTTGTGCGCTGAAGCGCTCGCGGAGCATCCCGATGCCCGCCGCTCGCTGGTGGGGATCGGTGTCGCGGCCCCCTGCCCCGTCGACCCGCAGCATCCGGATCACTTCTCCGAGATCGTGCTCCCGGCTTGGAAGGGTCGCAGTGGGCTCAAGGCCATCGCCACGCGATACCGCGTCCCACTGCTCGTGGACAACGACGCGAACCTGGGCGCGCTCGCGGAGCGCTGGTGGGGTGCCGGGCGAGGTGTGGATGACTTCGCGTACGTGAAGGTGGCGACTGGCGTGGGCTCCGGCCACTTCGTGCAGGGGCATGTGTACCGCGGCGCCACAGGCGTTGCAGGTGAGATCGGTCATCTGGCGATCGATCCGCAGGGCAAGCCCTGCATCTGTGGCCTGCGCGGCTGTCTCGTCACACTGGTCGGTGCGCAGGAACTCGTGAGCCGCGCGAAGGAACTCCTCGCCAAGAACAAGCGCAGCATCCTCTGCAAGGACGGCCTGACGATCGAAGCGATCGAGGAAGCCGCCCTGAAAGGCGACGCCGTCGCGCTCGCGGTCGTGCGCGAAGCTGCCGGCAACCTGGGCATCGCGATCGCGGGTCTGCTGAACCTCATGAACCCGAAACTCGTGATCGTCGGTGGCGGTATCGCGCGCCTGGGCGATCTGCTCCTGGAGCCGTTGCGTGACGTCATCCGGAACCGCACGCTGGTGAGTTCCTTGGCGGCGGCTACGGTCAAGACCAGCGAGCTCGGGCCACGATCGATCGCCGTCGGCGCGGCGACGCTCGTGCTCGACGCCGCGCTCGCGGACCTGCGACTCTTCCCCGCGCCGCTTTCGAAAGTGAAGACTGCATGATGCGCATCCCGTTCATGTTCAACCGTCGCCAGGTCGTGATGGTGATGCTGTCGGCGGCGGCCTTGGCCACCTCGTGCATCAAGCCGCCCACGGCCGCTTCCTACAAGCTCGTCTGGAAGGACGATTTCGACGGCCCGACCGGCCAGCAGCCTGAAGCGTCGCGCTGGAAATACGATGTCGGCACGGACTGGGGCAACGCGCAGCTCGAGTACGACACGGCGCGACCCGAGAACGTCTCACTCGACGGCCAGGGCCATCTGGCGATCACGGCTCGCAAAGAGACCTATCTGGGCCAGCAGTACACGTCGGGCCGGATCAATACGAACGGCCTGTTCTCGCAGAACGGCGGCCGCTTCGAAGCGCGCATGCGGCTGCCTGCCGGCCGCGGCATGTGGCCGGCCTTCTGGCTGCTGGGCGCGAACATCTCGTCGGTGCCATGGCCGGGCTGCGGCGAGATCGACATCATGGAGGCGCGCGGCCAGGAACCGACCGCCGTCATTGGCAGCATGCATGGTCCGGGATACTCCGGCGGCGCCGCACTCACCAAGAAGTATGTGCAGCCCGCAAACCTGTCGGAAGACTTCCACGTCTATGCGGTCGAGTGGAGCCCCAAGGTCGTCACATGGTCGATCGACGGATACGTCTACGAGACGATCGCGAAGGACAGCCTGCCCACGGGCACGACCTGGGTCTTCGACCACCCATTCTTCATCATCCTGAATCTTGCGGTCGGCGGCAATTTCGTCGGCGCTCCCGACGGCACCACCGTGTTTCCCCAGAACCTGCTCGTCGACTACGTGCGCGTCTACAGCAAGGACTAAGCGGGATGCGCCCTTGTTCTTTTCGTGCCGGGTTGGTCATTCTAGCGGCTTCGATCGCCCTGTGCGGCTGCACGAGCCGACGCGTCTCGCTGCCACGTGACGTGGTCGTGGTCTCGGTGGAACAGCAGGCCTCGTGGGTGAGGAACTTCAATCCGCTCACGACGGCGACCGCGCCCCGGTGGCCCACGCTGGCCGGTATCTATGAGCCGCTATTCGTCTTCAACGGCATCACCGGCAAGACGATCCCGTGGCTGGCGACCGGTAGTGAGTGGCGTGAAGGTGGACGGGTCCTGCGCCTGAGCACGCGTTCGGGTGTGAAATGGTCGGATGGCAGGGATTTCACCGCCTCCGATGTGGCGTTCACTTTTGGTCTGCTCAAGAAGTTCCCGGCGCTTGACCGGCGCGCCGTGTGGTCCTTTCTGGACCGCGTCGACGTGGTGAGTGATTCCGTCGTCGACTTCCGCTTCCAGCGCGTATTCATCCCCGGTGCCGATGAAGTCGGTGCGCAGCAGATCGTTCCCCAGCACACGTGGAAGGATGTGAAGGATCCGATCACGTTCGCGAACGAGAACCCCGTGGCCACCGGGCCCTTCACGGAGATCCGTACGTTCCAGAACCAGGTGTACGAGGTGGGCCGCAATCCGAATTATTGGCAGAAGGGTAAGCCGATGATCGCTGCGCTGCGCTTTCCCGCCTATCCTAGCAACGACCGCGCGAACATGGCCATGGTCTTCGACGAGGCCGATTGGGCTGGGAACTTCGTGCCCGCGATCGATCGCGTGTATGTGAGCCGGGCGCCCAAGAACCACGGCTACTGGTTCCCGCCGGTCGGCAGCATGGTGTTCCTCTATGCGAATACCAAGCGCGCGCCCTTCGATGATCCTCGCGTGCGCAAGGCTCTCAGTATGGCGATCGACCGCGACCTCCTGCTGGACGTTGCCTTGTTCCATTATTCGCGCGCGGCAGATGCGACCGGACTCAGCGATTCCTACAGTCCGTGGCGTGACTCGACGGCGATCGCGGAAGGCTACTGGGTGAAGCACGACCTGGTGCGTGCCAGCGCGATGCTGGATTCCGCGGGTTTCCGCAAAGGGCCAGACGGCAAGCGCCTGCTCAAGAATGGTACGCCATGGAAGTACGACGTGTTCGTGGTGTCGGGCTGGTCGGACTGGGTGCGCGCCGCTCAGGTGATCGTGCGTGGCTTGCGCGAATTGGGCATCGACGCGAATGTGCGCACGTACGATTTCAGCGCGTGGTTCCAACGCGTACAAGAGGGCGACTTCGACCTGTCGCTGGGCTGGTCATTCGACGGTCCCACGCCCTACACGTTCTACCGCTGGCTCATGTCGTCGAGCACCGTGAAGCCGAAGGGACAGGCCTCCATGGGCAACTGGCAGCGCTACGGCAGTGACGCGGCAGACGGCGCGCTCACGGCGTTCGAGCGCTCGTCCGACCCCGCCGAGCAGAAGCGGCTCGTCAGCCAGATGCAGCATGTCTTCGTGGCGCAAGCCCCCGCGATCCCGTTGTACCCCGGACCTTCTTGGGCGGAATACAACATGGGACGCTTCGATGGGTTCCCCTCGGCGAAGGACCCTTACGCGGATGCGTCGCCGAACAAGTACGACCGTGGCGAGGTGTTGCTCGTGCTGACGAATCTGCGGCCCAAGGCAGGTGCGCGATGAGATTCCTCCTGCGCCGGCTCGGATTCTATCTGGTCGCGGCCTGGGTGGCATTGACGCTCAACTTCTTCCTGCCGAGGCTCATCCCGGGTGACCCGGCGACCGCACTCTTTGCGCGCTTTCGCGGCAAGCTGGCACCGGAAGCGATGCAGGCACTGCGCGAGACGTTCGGCCTCTCGAATGCGCCCCTCTGGAAGCAGTACCTGACCTATCTTTCGCATGCGCTGCGCGGCGATTTCGGGATCTCGGTGGCCTACTTTCCGTCACCGGTCGTGAAGGTCATCGGCTCTGGCTTGGTGTGGACCGTCTTTCTCGCGGGCAGCGCTGTCTTGATCAGTTTCGTGCTTGGGACTTTGCTGGGGATCGCCGCCGCATGGTGGCGTCGCGGCTGGGCCGACTCGGTATTGCCGCCGCTGCTGGTGTTCATCGGATCGCTGCCGTATTTCTGGCTGGCCATGGTCGCCCTGTACATCCTTGGCTTCACGTTGCGCTGGTTCCCGCTCGGCCATGCATACGCCGATGACCTCACGCCTGCGTGGACGTGGGAGTTCATCGCCGACGTCGTTCATCACGCCGCGCTGCCCGTGGGCTCGGTGGTGATCGCCACCATGGGCGGTTGGTTGCTGTCGATGCGCAACACGATGATCACGGTGATGGGTTCGGACTTCGTGAACCTGGCCCGCGCGAAGGGGCTCGCCCCCGACCGTGTGGTCCTGCGCTACGCCGCGCGCAACGCCCTGCTCCCGAGCGTGACCAGCCTCGGCATGGCGCTGGGCTTCGTGCTCGGAGGCTCGTTGCTCACCGAGGTGGTGTTCTCGTACCCCGGCCAGGGCTACCTGCTCGTGCAGGCGGTCCGCACCCAGGACTATCCGCTCATGCAGGGCATCTTCCTTGTGATCACGCTCGCAGTCCTCGGGGCGAACTGGCTCGTCGACGTGGTCGTGCTGTGGCTCGACCCGCGCATCCGGGACTCGGCGTCATGAGCAGCGCAGCGAGCGGTTCGGGCCACGGACTCGGCATCTGGGTCGAGGCGATCCGCAACGATCGCCGCGCCACGGTGGGCGCCATCATCTTGGTGCTTTTCGCGCTGGTCGCAGCGTTCGGCCCCCTGCTGGCTGGTGATCCGCAGGCGCTGGTCGGCATGCCACTGCAGGCGCCGTCCTGGCACCACCTCCTGGGTACCACGGGCCAGGGCCAAGATGTGCTCGCCCAACTCATCGTGGGCACGCGCGTGTCGCTGCTGGTGGGATTCAGCGTAGGACTTGCCGTGGTTTTCATCGGCGCGCTGGTTGGCGTCACCGCCGGGTTCTACGGCGGCCGCATCGATGGCCTGCTGTCGCTGCTCTTCAATGTGTTCCTCGTCATTCCGGGCCTGCCGCTGGCGATCGTCATCGCCGCCTACCTGCCCTCCGGGCCACTCACGGTGGCGCTGGTCTTGATCGTGACCGGCTGGGCTTGGAATGCCCGCGTGCTGCGCGCCCAGACGCTGAGCCTGCGTCAGCGCGATTTCGTGGCTGCCGCGATCGTCACGGGTGAATCCGATATCCGCATCATATGGTCTGAGATCCTGCCCACGATGACGAGCCTGCTGCTCTCGCAGCTCATCGGCAGCACGCTCTACGCGATCGGCGCGCAGGTGGGTCTGGAGTTTCTTGGATTGGGCGATGTCTCCGCTGTCACCTGGGGCACCAACCTGTACTGGGCTCAGAACGACTCCGCGCTGCTCACGGGCGCATGGTGGACGTTCGCGCCGACCGGTATCTGTGTCGCGCTGGTGGGCTTCGCGCTCAGCATGCTCAACTCAGGCTTCGACGAGATCTCTAATCCCCGCCTGCAGCTCGAGCGCGCCTGGCGCGCGCACCTCGAGCGGCTCGGCCAGCGCGCGACCCGTTCGACCCCGGTGGTGCGGAACCATGGCTGAGCCCATTCTCTCGATCCGCGATTTCTGCGTGGACTACATCACGGAGCGCGGGCCTGTGCGCGCACTCGACTCGCTGACCCTCGACGTGATGCCGGGCGAGATCCTGGGCGTGGCGGGCGAATCCGGCAGCGGCAAGTCGACCATGGCGCAGGCGCTCATGCGCATCCTGCCGCCGCCCGCGGTGATCTCGCGTGGATCCGTCAAGCTTGAGGGCCGCGAATTGCTCACCATGAGCGAGGGCGAACTTCGCCAGATCCGGTGGCGGCGCATCGCGATGGTCTTCCAAAGCGCCATGGATGCGCTCAACCCGGTGATCCCGATCGGCGAGCAGATCATCGACACGCTCAGGGCCCACACCGACACCAACTCTCGTGCTGCGCGCGATCGCGCTGCGGAGCTGCTCACCATGGTGGGCATCCCCACGTCCCAGTTGGACGCCTACGCCCACCAATTGTCCGGCGGCATGCGGCAGCGCGTCGGCATCGCGCTTGCGCTGGCGCTCAAGCCGGCGGTGGTGATCCTGGATGAGCCCACGACCGCGCTCGACGTGATCGTGGAACGTGAGATCCTGGAACAGATCCGTATGCTGCAGCAGAAGCTGGGATTCGCGGTGATCTTCATCACGCACGATCTTGGCCGCATGCTCCAGTTCTCGGACCGCGTCGCGATCTTCTACGCGGCGCGCATGGTCGAAGTGGGCCCCGCTGCTGCGATGGCGACCGCTTCCAAGCATCCCTACACCCAGGGACTCCTGCGCGCGACGCCGTCGATTCGCGATGCGGGCGAAGGCTACGCGAGTATCCCGGGCTCCCCGCCCAGTCTGGCCAGCCCGCCATCGGGCTGCCGGTTCCACCCGCGATGCGCCATCGCCATGGATGTGTGCAAGGGCGAACGCCCGCCCTACGTGACAATGGGACCCGGGCATATCGCGGCGTGCTACGCGGTTGATAACGCCACGAGCGGGAAGTAGTCTCTCTCGGATACGAAAAAGCGGCGGGGCCGATGCATCGGCCCCG